>CAXMLU010000376.1:0-3472 GCA_964194255.1 uncultured bacterium | reverse complement strand
AGAGCGAACAGGTCACGATCGCGGCGGGCGTACCCACCATCTGGATGGGCGTCCTGCCGCTGCTCGAGGGTCGCGATGTCTCCAGCTTGCGGCGCATTCCCTGCGGCGGATCGGCCGTGCCCAAGGCGCTTTCGGAAGGCTTTAGGGCCGCCACCGGGCTGCCCATTCTCCAGGCGTGGGGTATGACCGAGACGAGCCCCATCGCCTCGGTGTGCCGGATACGAAGCGCTCTGACCGGCAAGTCCGACAGCGACCTGGCCGACGTGCGCACCGCCCAGGGCATCGCCGTGCCGGGCGTGGAGATCCGCATCGTCGAACCAGGTACGACCAACGAGCTGCCGTGGGACGGCGTCGCCAGCGGCGAGTTGCAGGCCAGGGGACCGTGGATCGCAGCGGAGTACTACAACGACCCACGTGGTGCCGAGTCGTTCACCAAGGACGGCTGGCTGCGCACGGGAGACGTGGCCACGGTGACCGCCGACGCGTACATCCGGCTCGTGGACCGAACCAAAGATCTCATCAAGTCCGGCGGGGAATGGATCAGCTCCGTCGAGCTGGAGAATGAGATCATGTCCCACCCGAAGGTGGCGGAAGCGGCGGTAGTGGGCGTGCCGTCCGAGAAGTGGTCCGAGCGTCCCCTGGCCTGCGTGGTGGTGAAGCCGGGGCAGTCGGTGAGCCGGGAGGAG
Source organism: uncultured bacterium (assembly GCA_964194255.1). Taxonomy (GTDB): domain Bacteria; phylum Actinomycetota; class Acidimicrobiia; order Acidimicrobiales; family CAXMLU01; genus CAXMLU01. The sequence continues at coordinate 2,786 of CAXMLU010000376.1, read as the reverse complement.
ATCCTGGAGTACCTGGCCCCACGCGTCGCCAAGTGGTGGCTTCCTGACGACGTCGTCTTTATCGACGAAGTGCCCAAGACGTCGGTCGGCAAGTTCTCCAAGAAGGATCTGCGGGAGCGCTTCGCCGGTCACCAGCTGCCCTAGTACTCCCAACCGTGCACCACGACGGAGGGTGGCGCCGCTACCCTCGGACCGATGACCAAGCAGCAGCGGCGTGTGCTGATCGCGGTCGGCGCGGCGACGCTCCTCTTGGCTCTCGTCGTCGGGGTGGTCAGCCGCAGCGGAAGTCATCGAAAGGTGGCGGTCAAGCCGGTCAGTCGCTCCACGACGACGGCGGCGCCGGTCACCACGGCCGATCCACGGGTGCCTACGACGGTCGACCTGCTACCCGTCCCCAACTCTCCGGTGACGACCGCAGCCGCCCCTCACGCCGTGGTCCCAACGACCACGCCCCCGCCGACCACGACCACTGCCGCCCCGCCGGTGACGTTGAGCGGGCAGGGCGCCGTCATGACGCCGCCGGCCACGTCGGATCATCGAACCGGGACTCCCGACGATTGCTCCACCTTGGTGGACTCGGGCTGGGACGCAAACTGCGGCCTGGTGCACGTCACCGGCGGCGACCTTCTCTGGATGGTGGAGCACCAGGCGGTAGGGGCATCCGTGGCGTGGCGGGCATACATCCTTCGTCAAGTGGGGACCGGGCGTTGGGATGTCACCCTGGTCGCCAAAGACGACCGCGGTCTGGCATTCACGTCCGTACAGGTGGGGGTGGCGGATGTCGTTGGCGACGGCGGGCAGGAGGCCATCTTCGGATTCCACTACCAGTACCCGGCTAACGCCCTCGTCATTGACGTGGTTCAGCCTCCCGGCCGGGTGGGTCTTCACCGTTTGTACCTGAACGGATCGGTTGTCCCGGTGACCAGCGAACTGACCGGCTGGTGGCAGGCCCCCGGCGAGACCACGTATGGACACGAGGTGCTCCGCTACCTGAGTGGCGCGTGGCGGATCATCTCTTCCATCCGGACGACGCCGAGCGCTGTACCGGCGAGTGCAGTGTGAGCGCGCGCCTGCCGGCGCACGTTCGGGAACGGATCTTGGAGGCGACCTTTGTCTGTGTCGCCCGATACGGGCTGGCCAAGACGACGGTCGAGGACGCGGCGCGCCAGGCCCGGCTGTCGCGGGCCACGGTCTACCGGCACTTTCCCGGGGGGAGGGAACAGCTGGTGGCGGAGGTGGTGGCGTGGGAGGCAGGACGTTTCTTCGCCCGCCTGGCGTCGGCCGTCGAGGGCGCGGCCAGCTTTCCGGAACTCGTGGAGGATGCTCTCGTCTTCGCCCACCAGGCGGTGGAGGAGCATGAAGTGCTGCAGAAGATCCTCCAGACCGAGCCCGAGCGGCTGACCACCCAGCTCACCATCGAGAGCGGGCGCCTGCTGGCGTTGGTACGCGGCTTTCTCTTTCCCTACTTGGCGGGCGAGCGGCTGCGACCGGGCGTGGAGCCATCAGATGCGGCCGACTACGTCGCTCGCATGCTGCTCTCCTGTATCAGCTCGGGGGGCGGATGGGATCTGACCGACCGAGAGCAGGTCCGCCGCCTGGTCCGGACCGAGCTCTTGGCCGGCGTCGTCGCCGAGATGTGACTCCTGACACAATGAGACACCATTGATGATGAGACAAATCTCGTAGTATTGTCTCAAGTAATGTTGGTGGAGAGCTATCCCATCTCGGGTCAGGCCGTTTCCGATCAGGTCGTCTCGGGTGGGGCCGCCATCCGACCGGAAGCCGGTTCGCCGGAGCTCCGCCTCGTCGATGCCACCCTGCGCTGCATCTCCCGCTGGGGGGTGGCCAAGACGACCCTTGACGACGTGGCCCGCGAGGCCGGATGCAGCCGGGCGACCGTCTACCGGGTCGTGCCCGGCGGCAAGGAAGGCCTGATGGAGCTCGTCGCCCGGGTGGAGGTGGGCCGGTTCTTCGCCGGTATCGCCAGCCGCCTGGAGCGGGCCGAGGATCTCGAATCGCTGGTCGTGTTCGGCATGGCCGAGGCGGGCCGGCGGATCCGCACCCATGCCGCCCTGCGCTATCTGCTCGCTCACGAGCCGGAGCAGATCGTGCCCAGACTGGCGTTCAGCCACCTCGACGACGTTCTGGCGGCGGCATCGGAGTTCGCCGAGCCATGGCTGGTCCGGTGGCTCTCGGAACCAGGTGAGGCGGCCCACGCTGCCGAATGGATCACCCGCCTGGTTCTCTCCTATTCGATCTGTCCTGCCGATGGAATGGATATCGGCGATGAGCAGTCTGTCCTGGGACTGGTCAGGACCTACGTCCTGCCTGGTCTGACCGCATCTCTCCAGCCATAAGCCGACACCAGAGGGGAAAGCCCATGTCCACGAACCAGCAGATCATCGGCCGGGAGGAGATCGACGACCTCGAGGCCATTCTGGCGGTGACCAACACCGACGTGAATGAGGCCATACACACGGTTGAGTCAAACTACGACACGGTCTTCACCTGGAACTACGACAAGGGCAGCCGGCCGAAGCTGAACCGTCTGTACGAGAAGGCCAAGACGTCGATGTGGAACGGCGAGACCGATCTCCCGTGGGACACCGAAGTCGACCAGGAGCAACTGGTCGTGGCCAACGCCATGCAGAACGGCGGTTTCGATTCTGGGATGGATCTCTCCGGGACGCCGTTCGCGACATGGACCGAGAAGGAGTGGATCCAGTTCGGCATCGAGAGCCAGAACTGGACGCTGTCACAGTTCATGCACGGCGAGCAGGGCGCCC
>CAXMLU010000375.1:0-9382 GCA_964194255.1 uncultured bacterium | reverse complement strand
CCCGCCGCAAGCTGCTGCCCGGCCTGCTGCACCTCGATCAGGCCGGCCTGCTCCCCGAATGCCGCATCGTCGGCACATCGCTCGACGACCTCGACGACGCCGGCTTCCGCGCCTTCGCTCTGAAAGCGTGCACGGAGTTCGCACACCAGGGCACCTCCGCCGAGGCCTGGCAGACGTTTGAGCGCCAGCTGACCTACGTGAACCAGTCAGCCGGTGCTGACGGGCTCGCCAAGGCGGTCGGCATCGCCGAGCAGGAGCTCGGCGGAGAGCCGCGCCGATTGCACTATGTCAGCGTGCCGCCGAGCGCGGCCCGCGCCGTCGTCCAGATGCACGGCGAGGCCGGGCTGGTCGAGCGGTCGCGGATCATCATGGAGAAGCCCTTCGGGACCGACGTGGCCAGCGCCCGGGAACTGAACGCATCGCTGCACGCAACGTTCGCCGAGAAGCAGATCTATCGCATCGACCACTTCCTGGGCAAGGAAGCCGCGCAGAACATCCTCGCCTTCCGGTTCGCCAACGGGCTCTTTGAGCCGATCTGGAACCGCGACCACATCGACCATGTGCAGATTGACGTCCCCGAGACCCTTGCGCTCGAGAACCGTCTCGGCTTCTACGAGAAGACCGGGGCCTACCGTGACATGGTGGTCACCCACCTCTTTCAGGTTCTCGCCTTCATGGCCATGGAGCCACCGACCGCCCTCGAACCCGACGCCATCAGCGAGGAGAAAAACAAGGTCTTCCGATCGATGCGCCCGATCGAACCAGGAAACGTCGTACGCGGCCAGTACTCGGGCTACCGCGACGAGCCGGGCGTCTCGCCATTTTCGGACACGGAAACCTTCGTCGCCCTCCGCTGCGAGATCGACAACTGGCGGTGGGCGGGCGTGCCGTTCTTTCTGCGTACCGGCAAGCGGATGGCCGAGGGCGCGCGGATCATCTCCATCGCCTACCGCGAGCCGCCGAGAAGCATGTTCCCGCCCGGTTCGGGCGTCGGCGCGCACGGACCGGACCACCTCACCTTCGACCTCGCCGATGCGTCGAAGCTGTCGCTGTCGTTCTACGGCAAGCGACCGGGCCCTGGTATGAAGCTCGACAAGCTCAGCCTGCAGTTCGCACTTCACGAGACCGGACGCGAGGCCGACGTGCTCGAGGCCTACGAGCGGCTGATCCACGACGCCATGAGCGGTGACCGGACGCTGTTCACCACATCCGAGGGCATCGAGCGCCTGTGGGAGATCTCTATGCCATTGCTCGAAGCACCGCCACCGGTGCGCCCCTACCCGCCCGGATCGTGGGGTCCGAACGCGATACATCAGCTCATCGCACCGCACGCCTGGCGCCTGCCGTTCGAGCGGACCTGGCGCGGCCCCGGATGAGCACAGCTTCGGCGGGTGGACCGCGGCCAATCTGGCGCCGTGCTAGGTGCGCCAGATTGACTGAGCGGGCCGCGCGAATCTTGGTTAGAAGCTGTATATGTCGGTGCCGGTTGCCGTCGCGCCGGCCATTGCGTTCGCGATCTTGATGGTGTCCGTTCCCGTCGTCGGCAGGGTGAACCCTGTGGCGTAGGTGACCTTGATGACACCGCTCGCGTCCGTCTTGAACACTTGTGGCGAAGACGTCAGTTGGAGACCGTGGGCATACGCGCTCCCCCCGCCGCTGGCCTGAACAAAGGACAGCCACACATTGGCGCGAGGCACCGCGACACCCAAGGAAGACTTGGCCGTCACGGACAGGGCCACGATTTTGTTGGCGGCCAGCGTGTGTTTGGTGGCTACCGGACTGGGGGTGAACGAGAACGATGCCACGCCGACGGAAACCGCCGTGTACGTGTAGGTGTCGGTGGCCGTGACCTTTGGAGCCGTGGCCGCGTCTGCGGCGGTGAGGGTATCGGACCCGGTTGTGGGCTGCGGGTTGGCCGCGGCGTGGTAGGTGATCTTGATGACTCCCGCCCGGTCCGTCTTGATGGCCACCGGGGTGCTCGTCAGGGACACCTTGTGGGTGATCGCTGATCCGCCGCCCGTGATCGGTTTAAAGGACAGGTACACGATGGCGCCGCCCAATGGCATGCCCATCGCCGTCTCGGCGGTGACGGTAGCCACGGCCGCACTCTTGGCCTTGAGGGTACCGGTCGCGGCGATCGGCACAGGAGACATGATCAACCTGCCCACTGGCGGCTTGGTAAAAGCCCATGCCGCCTGAGGTGCGAGCACGCCGGCGACAACGGTTGCCGTTGCGAGCATGCTCACCGCGCACAGCGACCGCCGCGCCCGACTTCGCGCCGAATAGATCCGGCTATTTCGCATCTTTCCCCTTTATCCCCCGGCCCCAGAGTGCCGACCCCGACTCCATGCTACCACTATGGGCGCGATTATCAAGAGCCAAAATGGTCGTAAGCCGCGCACCGCCCGCGGCGCCGCCTACGAGGAGCGGGCGGACCTTCTGGTGGAGGTGATGGGAATCGAACCCACTGCCTCTTGCATGCCATGCAAGCGCTCTACCAACTGAGCTACACCCCCAAGGGCGGCATGCACAGTACCACCCGACTGCCGGCCGGCCCCTGGCCGCGCTGCGTGGGAAGTAACTGACGAGCACGGTCCGGAGTCGTAGAACCATGACCCCTCCGTCGTCGCGCCCGGACACGCCCGCGCTGACTCTTCCCGACCGGATCGAGCGAGCCGCCAAAAGAGGCGGGGCGGTGACCTTCTTGGGCCAGGGCCCGGACGAGCGGGTTGAGTGGGCCCGGTTGCACGAGATGGCCAGGGCGATGGCCGCCGCCTTGCAGCATCGCGGCGTGGGCCCCGGCGACCACGTCGCGCTGCTGGGGCCGACGACCAGGCCGCTCGTGACCGCCATCCAGGCTACGTGGTTGGCGGGCGCCGCCACCGTGGTGCTGCCTCTGCCCATGCGGCTGGGCTCGGTAGAGGAATTTGTGACCCAGACCCGGGCCCGCGCCCGCGACGCCGACGCCAGCCTGCTGATCATGGACGGCGAACTGGCGGCGTTCATGGAGCCGGCGCCCGGCGACCCGCCGACCGTCTTGCTGAGCGACCTCGAGCCCGGGCCGCAAACCCCAGGCGCCGAGGACTACAAGGCCCCGACCATCGACATCGACTCTCTCGGCATCGTTCAGTTCACGAGCGGCTCAAGCGCGGACCCAAAGGGGGTCATGCTTCCCCATCGGCAGATCGGCGCCAACCTCGACGCCATAGCCTCGGCCGCTGCCCTGGTTCCCGGCGATGACATCCTTGTCTCCTGGCTGCCGCTCTATCACGACATGGGCCTCATCGGGCTGCTCGCCCTGCCGATGACCACCGGCACCGACCTGGTCCTGGCCGCGCCCCAGGACTTTCTGGCCAACCCGGCCCGCTGGATGGAGTGGATGAGCCACTTCGGCGGGACCGCCACCGCCGGCCCGAACTTCTCCTATGCGCTCGCCGCCCGGGCCCTGGGCCGCGCCCGACGTCTCGACCTCTCCCGGTGGCGTCTGGGCCTGAATGGCGCGGAGCCGGTCGATCCGGCCGCGGTTGACGCCTTCATCGCCGCCGGTGGCGCCCATCAACTCGACGCCCGGTCGGTCTTCTGCGCGTTCGGCATGGCCGAGGCCACGCTGGCGGTCACGTTCCCGGAGCCGTCCACGGGCATGTCGGTGGACAGCGTCGACGGTCGCATACTGGAGACGGACAAGTACGCCGCGCCCGTCACCGGCTCCGGCGATGGCGACGACGTCCGTCGTTTAGCCCGGCTGGGTCACGCCGTCCCGGGCATCGACATCCGCATCGTCGATCCCATCGCCGGCACGCCGATGAACACCCGGGGGGTTGGGGAACTCGAGATACGCGGCACCTCGGTGACAACGGGCTATTACCGAAGGCCGGAGGCTACCGACGCCGCCTTCCACGACGGCTGGCTGCGCACCGGCGACCTGGCGTATATGGACGAAGGAGCCGAGCTGGTCGTCTGCGGGCGCATCAAGGACGTCATCATCGTCGGGGGCCGCAACGTGTTCCCTGAAGACGTCGAGAGGGCGGCGGCGAGAGTGGACGGCGTCCGGGCCGGCAATGTCATCGCCTTCGGCGTCGACGGCCGCAAGGGCAGGGAAGCGCTGGTGGTGGTCGCCGAGGCCAGGCTCTCGCCGGGCGGGGCCGCCGAGGGCGGACCGATGCGTAAGGCTGTGGCCAGGCGAGTGCGCGACGCCGTCGGTCTTCCGCCCGAGGAGGTGGTCCTCGTCGCGCCGGGGACCCTGCCCAAGACGTCATCCGGGAAGCTGCAACGCTCGCTGTGCCGCAGCCGGTACCTCGGAGCCGAACTGGTGCCGGTCTGACGGTCCAGCTACTCGCCCTGCTTGAAGCCGGCCAGGACGGTCTCCCACTGTTCTGGATCCGACGCGTACGGCGCGTAGAAGGTGATCCGATCGACGCAGTCCCCGTACCGGCCCAGCACCTCGCCCGGTATCTTCTCCGGCTCGCAGACCACGGCGAAGGTATGAAGGATGTCGTCGTCGATCAGCTCGCCCATCTGCACCCACTCGCCTTTCTTCGATAGCCGGTTGAGTTCGGTCTGGAGATCGCCCCAACCATGCAGTTCCAACACGCCGCGGTAGGCCGGTGTGGACCCATAGAACGCGATCTGCTGTTTGGTGCCGGCCACCGCTTTGGCCATCTCCTCCTCGTTGGTCCCGGTCACCACGAACCCTGGATACGAGAGTTCGAAATCAGCGCGATCCCGTCCCGCTCGCGCCAGGCCCCGCTCCACGGCGGGAAGGGTGACCTCGCGGATGTACCGCTCGGTGGTGAAACCGTGGAGAAGGATCCCGTCCGCGACTTCCCCGGCCACCTCCGCCATCTTCTCGCCGACGGCGGCCAAGAAGACCTTGGCGGACCCGAACGGGTTGCGCCCCGGGTTGAAGAACGGCGTCATCAGGGTGTGGCTGTAAAACTCCCCCCGAAAGTCCAGCTTGGTTCCGTCGTTCCAGCAGGCCCAGATGGCCCGCATGGCCAGGATCATCTCCCGCATGCGCGCCGCCGGGTGCGACCACGGCATGCTGAACCGCTTCTCGATATGCGGCTTGATCTGCGAACCGAGACCGAGGATGAATCGCCCCCCGGAGTACGCCTGCAGGTCGTTGCCGATGCCCGCCAGGATCATGGGATTGCGGGCGAACGCGACGGCGATGCTGGTGATCAGCTCCACCCGCTCGGTGTCCTGCACAGCCAGCACCAGCGGGAAGAACGGATCGTGGGCGGTCTCCGCCGTCATCACGCCGTCATAGCCCGCATCTTCCGCCTGCTTCGCGTTCCGGCCCGCTGTGGCCAGGTCGCCACCTACGCCTCCATCAACCTTCATGGCCGGCGACGCTAGTGGGGATGTCTAGCCGTCGCCCCGTTCGCCCCGCAGGAAGCGCTCCAACTCGGCCGCCATTTCTTCGCCGGAGGGCAGCGGCCCCGGGCCGAAGGACGACAAGCCGACCTCGGCGTCGTGCGATGCCTCGAGCTGGCGAACCATCGACGCGTGTTCCTCGCTGTTAGCGATGAGGTCATCGATGTGCTCCCGGGTGACCTCGGCTGCCCGGTGCAGGCCTTCGGCGTCCACCTCGACCCCGGTCAGCTCGGCCAGCTTCTCCAACAGAGCGGCGCTCGCTTCTGGATACGGCATGGCTGCCACGTAGTGGGGAACCCGCGCCCATACACCGACGCAGGGGATGTCCACCGCCGCGAAGCTGCGCTCCAGGACGGCATGGATACCGGCTGGCACGTCGATGCTGCCGCCGACGAAGCCGATCCGACTGGCCAGTTCGGCGGTGGTTGCGGTTGCCGCGAGGCGAAGTGGCCGGGTGTGGGGGACCGGCGCCGGAAAGGCGCCGAGGCCCACCACCAGTTGGGTGCCGAGATCGCCGGCCAGCTCCACCACGGCGGTGGAAAAGGCGCGCCACCGCAGATCCGGTTCGGGGCCGACCAGGATGAGCACGTGACGTCCGCCGGGGCTCCGGCCGTAGCGAAGCTGGATGGCCGGCCAGGTGATCCCGGTGTTGACGCCGTCGACCAGATGCATGACCGGTCGCCGCGACCGATGGTCCAGCAAACCGTCGTCGTCGAAGCTGGCCAGCAGCTCGGTGTCGATGCTGGTCAACAGGGCCGACACCGCGCCCGCCTCGCCGTAGCCGGCGTCGACCCATCCCTCCATCCCGAGCACGAGGACCGGTTCGGTGAGTTCGGGCGTCCCGTGCAACTCGTAGAGCACGCCGCTCAGCTCGCCTTCGTCAGAGCGTCGCGGGCCGCCTCGGCCAGGTGGCCGACCTGGGTGGCGAACAGCGTGAAGTCGCTCCGGTCGCCCCCCATCGCCCCGCCCGCGTAGCGGGCGTAGACGCCTTCGAGGATGCAGGCCAGCTTCCAGTAGCCGAAGGCAACATAGAAGTCGAGCTCCGACAGATCCCGCCCGCTGCGTTCCGTGTAGCGCGCCCGCATGGCCGGCCGGGAGAGAAAGCCGGGCAGGGTGGTGGGGGCGGGTCCCAACGGGCTGAACTGGTCGGCTGGCTCGGACCAGTAGACCATCAGCAGCCCGACGTCGGCCAGCGGATCGCCGAGCGTGCAGATCTCCCAGTCCAGCACCGCCTTCACGGTGCCGTCGTCGGCCAGCAGGGTGTTGTCCAGCCGGTAGTCGCCGTGGACGATCGTCGCCGGTCCCTGATCGGGGATCCGCGCCGCCAGGCGGGCGTGGATCTCGTGTACGAGCGGAATGTCGTCGCCGGCCAGCTCGACCGACTGCTGGAATTGGGAGTACCAGCGCTTCAATTGGCGGGCGATGTAGCCGTCCTTGCGTCCGAGCTCGCCGAGGCCGACCGCGTCCACGTCGACGCGGTGGATGTCGGCCAGGGTGTCGGCCAGCGACTCGCTGGCCCGGCGGCGGCCGGCCTCGTCGAGCACCTTGGCGGTCGTGTCGGCGTCGCGGAGGATGTGACCCTCGACGTAGTCCATGACATAGAAAGTCCGGCCGTTCACCGACTCGTCCCCGCACAAGCCCAGGGCTCGCGGCACGGGCAGCCCCGCCGGACCGAGGGCGGCGATGATGCGGTACTCGCGGCCCATGTCGTGGGCGGTGGGCAGCACATGGGAGGTGGGGGGCCGGCGCAGGACACACTGATCGCCGGTGGCGTCGGTCACCAGGAACGTCAGGTTGGATCGCCCCCCGGCGATCAACTCGAAGGAGAGCGGCGGCGTCACCCCCGCCAGGTTGGCCTGGATCCAGGCCGTCACCTGGGCCACGTCGATGCCCTCGATGTCACCCATGGGCCGAAACCGTAACCTTGCCAGAGCGGTAGGGTCGTCGTCATGGCCATCGATGTCACCGACGCCACTTTCGAGACCGACGTCCTCGACCGCTCCGTCGACGTGCCGGTCATCGTCGATCTCTGGGCGGAGTGGTGCGGGCCGTGCCGGACCCTTGGCCCCATCCTGGAGCAAGTGGTGGACGAGACCAACGGCGCCGTCCAATTGGTCAAGGTCGACATCGACGCCAACCCGGCGGTCGCGTCTGCCTTCAAAGTCCAGTCCATCCCTGCCGTCTTCGCCCTCCGCGACCGCAAGGTCGTCGACACCTTCATCGGGGCGCTGCCCGAAGCGGCCGTCCGTCAGTTCGTGGACCGGCTGGCTCCCGCGCCCTCCGAGGTTGACCAACTGGTGGCGGCCGGCGACGAGGCCTCGCTGCGCCGGGCGGTGGAGCTCGAGCCCGGCCACGAGCGGGCGGTGGTGGCCCTGGCTGAGCTGCTCGTTGGTAAGGGCGAAACCGAGGAAGCGTTGAGCCTGCTCAGCCGCATTCCCGAGACGGCCGAGGCCCGCCGGGTGGCCGCGCTGGCGCGGGTGGGTGGGGACGTGGTCGCTGAAGGCGGGGCCGGGCTCGACGGCATTGAGGCCAAGCTCGACGCTCTTCTCGACCGGGTCAAGGACGATGATGCCGCCCGCCAGGAGTTCGTCGACCTGCTCGAAATCCTTGGTCCCGACGACCCCCGAACGGCGCAGTACCGGCGGGCGTTGACGGCCCGGCTCTTCTGATCGGCGCCGATGCCTCGGGTGTGGGTGGGGGGCCCGGTTCCGCCGGGCGCTGACGCCATCACGCTGCCGGGCCTGATCATCGTGCGTCGCCGGGCCGCCGGCGACGCCGTCCTGCTGGCCCATGAGGCCGTGCATCTCCGCCAATGGCGACAGCTGGGCGTGGTCGGCTTCCTGCGCCGCTACGTCGGTGCCTATCTCCGTTGGAGGATCCGCGGCTACGGCCACTGGGCCGCCTACCGCCGGATACCGTTGGAGATCGAAGCCGAGTGGGAGGCCCGCACTCTAGGGTGAGTAGGTTGGCGGGCCGTGCGACTGGCCCTCGGAGCGCGGATCTACGACGTCACCACGCGGGTTTTGGTCATGGGCATCCTGAACCGCACTCCGGATTCGTTCTACGACCAGGGCACCTACTGGGACCTTGACGCATTCATGAAGCGTGCCGACGAGCTGGTCGGCGAGGGAGCCGATGTGCTTGACGTCGGTGGGGTCAAGGCCGGTCCCGGCCCCGAAGTGACCGAGGCGGAGGAGCTGGAGCGAGTCATGCCCGCCATCGCCATGCTTCGACAGCGGTTCGATGTGCCCCTCTCCGTCGACACGTGGCGGGCATCGGTCGCCCGGGCCGCCTACGCGGAGGGGGCGGTCGTCGGCAACGACATCAGCGGCTTCGCCGATCCCGACTACCTACGGGTATCGGCCGAGGCCGGGGCGACGGTCGTGGCCACCCACATTCGCCTCGGTCCTCGTATCCCCGATCCCGAGCCGCACTACGACGACGTCGTCGCGGAGGTCGCCTATTTCCTGGTGGAGCGGGCCAGACGGGCCGAAGCCGCGGGGATACCGCCGGAGCGCATCGTTCTCGACGCCGGTCTCGACCTCGGCAAGACCTGGCAACAGTCCGTCGTCCTCCTGCGTCACTCCAACCGGCTGGCCGCCCTGGGCTACCCCCTTCTGCTGTCGGCGTCGAACAAGACGTTCCTCGGCCAGCTGCTCGACCTGGGCATCGACGCCCGGCGGGAGGCGTCATTGGCCGCGACCGCGCTCGGCGTGGCCCGCGGATGCAGGATCGTGCGCGTCCACGATGTCCGGGGCTCCCGCCGGGTGTGCGACACCATCGCCGCCGTGTTGGAGGCGTGAGCGGATGCCGCCCGTGAAGCCCGCATATCTCATTCGCGGCGACGATCCCAGCCTGATCTCCGAGGCGTTGACCGGGCTGCTGGGCGAGCTGGTCCGCGACACCGACCCGGGACTGGCCGTAGAGGACTGGTCCGGTGAGGACGTGGACCTGGCCGCGGTCGTCGATTCTTGCCAGACCCCGCCGTTCCTGACAGACCGGCGGG
>CAXMLU010000374.1:0-10645 GCA_964194255.1 uncultured bacterium | reverse complement strand
ATCTACGAAACCGACAACGATGGACCCACCGCAAAGGAGATGGGAAACCAAGACCAACCAGCTGCTCGCCGGCTGGCCAGTCAAACACCGCGGTGGCCGAACAAGGTCTCCTTGACCCGATATCCGGCTTGGGACCCGGTTGCGACCTTCCAGGTCCCATCGACCTCAACGGGGCCACTGCTGGCCGCGCTCGGCGTGGTGGTGGCGCCCGTCGCCGTTGTGGTCGGCGACGACGCAGCCAGACTGAACGGAGCAGGCGCCTTGCCCTCGATGAAATGGATGTAGACGAACGGGCCACCCACCACGAGGACAGCGATACCGGCTACGGCCACCATGGCCCATCTCTTCCAGTGGCGCCCAACTGACCTGACAAGTCCCATGGCTGCGACTATGCGGCCGTCAACTTCACGTCACCTGAGAGAAACCTGAGAACACGCTGAATTTGCTATGGCGGCTGCCTGGAGGGTCCCGACGAGGTGGGGCTCGAGGCGCTCCGGTCCGTCGTGCCGCTCGTGCTGGTGGTCGTAGCCGGGGCGGCGTGGTGGCTGGCCGGCCGGGAGCTGGCACCGGTGGAGGAGAGCGAGCTCAGGTGGCCGACATCGCCGATCACCGGGATCTGCATCGCCGGCTCCCCGAACCCGACGGCGAGGACGAACTGAGCCGTTTGGCAAAGACCATGAATCGCATGCTGGGCAGACTCGACGACGGAGCCCGGCAGCAGCGCCAAGTCGTGGCTGATGCGTCCCACGAGCTGCGCAGTCCAGTGGCGTCGGCTCGGACTCAGCTCGAGGTCGATCTTGCTCACCCGACCGGGTCGTTGGGACGACACGGCGGAGGGGGCGTTGGCCGATCTCGGCCGGATCGAGGGACTGATCGCCGACCTGCTGGCCCTGGCCCGAGCCGATGCGGGCCACGGCACGCCGCGTTCTCACCGCGCCAACGAGTTGGATGCACTGGTCGGCGAGGAGGCCACGAGTGTCATGGACATCGAGGAGGTACAGCCGGTCACTGTGTTCGGCGACCCCGAAGGGCTGCGTCGCGTCGTCCGCAACCTCATCGACAATGCTCTCCGCCATGCGACAACACAGTGGTGGTGTCGCTACAGCTCAGGACGACATGGCCGTCGTCACCTGATCAGCTGGCGTTGATTTGGACGCTGGCGCTGGTGGGGGAGTGGACCTCCCACGTTCCACTCGATGGTCGCCACGTTCGGTCCTGGAAGGTGACGGTACGAATGCGGTAATGCTGGGCGCGCGCCACCAGCCAACTGGCGATGGTCCATCCCCGGCCGGTATCCACTACGGCGTCAAGCGTCAAGGTGCCGAGTTCGGCCTGCATGGCCGTGGCCAGCGGCGCCGCGAGCAGCGCGCCGCCTGGCACGGGAATGCGACAGGTGAAGCCGGCCGGGACTTCGCCGGTGAGGGTTCGAGCGAGGAGCCGGGCCTCGCCTTCCCATTGTGCGTAGGCATTCGGGGCGGCGCTGTGTTGCACCGCCTGAGCGGCTTCGGTCACCGACATGCCCTGCCAGTCCGGAAGCTGTGCCAGCCGTTGGTAGAACGCGGCGGAAGAGAAGGCCGGGGACATGATCTGCGTCGGTGTTCCCCAGCCCTGAGAAGGACGCTGTTGAAACAACCCGAGCGAGTCCAGATCGCCATGGTCGAGGTTGTGCAGTCCCGACTCCTGCAGGGCGGCCGCCAGGGCGACGGTCACGGCGTGGTCAGGTAAGCCAAGGCGCTTACCCAGCGCCGCGACGGTGGTGGCATTCGCCGCTTGGTCGGCCTGCAATTTCACGGGAGCGGAGCCGGCCGCGGCCTGACACGGATGTGGGTTCGCGGGCGCATGCGATCGCAACTTGACCGCCACAATCACCGCGCCGATCGCTCCTGCCGCCACGACCACGGCGAGTGCGGCTCTGGCACGGCGCATCTGCGACAACGTCCTTATGAATTCAGCGATCGGGGAGGACCGTCCCGCAGTCGGGGCAGCGCCTAGGTGTCGACCATACCTTCCGGCCTGCCTTTGTCGGCCGCACCCTCAAATCGGGGAACGAACTAGGGTTCTGCTGGCCATGAGCGCCGTGGATCCTCTTCGTCGGTTTGTCGACCTGCCGGAGACAACTCGTACGGCCGTTGCGCTGATCGGGTGGGCCGGCGTGCCGATCGGCGCCGCCGCCGCCTTGATCCCGCTTCGCGACCACGCCCCGGCCACGACCGTCGCTCTGACCCTCGCCGTCGTTGTTGCTTTGATGGCCGCCGCCGGTACCCGTCTCACGGCCGCGCTCGCCGCGCTGTCTGCCGGCGTCGGCTTTGACCTCTTCCACACCCGGCCGTACGGGTCCCTGGCCATCAACCGGGCCTCCGATCTGGAAACGGTCGTGCTTTTGGTCGCCGTTGGCCTGATCGTCGGCCAGTTGGCCACCCGCAACCGCCATCACCGTGACCGCGCCGCTGAGGTCAGTTACGACCTGGGCCGCATTCACGGAGTGGCGGAGATGGTTGCGGGCGGCGCACCTGTCGACCAGGTTGTCCTTGCCGTCGCCAACGAACTGACCGACCTTCTCGACCTGGTGTCCTGTCGCTTCGACCCCGCGTTCCCCGATTTGCCCGGCCCGTTTGTAGAGCGACATGGCTCGGTCACGTGGGGGTCGCTCCGATGGGGATTTCGGACGATGGGCCTACCCAGTCGGGAAGTCAGTCTGGTTGTCCAGAATCAGGGCCGACCCCTCGGTCGCTATGTGCTCGTCGCCGCGCCTGGAGGTCGAGTGAGTGCGGACCAATTGCTGGCGGCGGTCGCGCTGGCCGACCAGGCCGGCGCGGCCATCGCATTGCAGGGATCTCCGGTGTAATGGCGTGGTGCGATCAGAAAGGGAGTGCAATGAACAATCGTCTCCGGTTCGGCATCTTCATGGCGCCGTTCCATCCCCCTGGTGAGAACCCGACGCTCGCGCTCAAGCGCGACCTCGAGCTCGTCGAGCATCTTGACCGCCTCGGTTGGGATGAGGCATGGATCGGCGAGCACCACTCGGCCGGCTCGGAGATTATCGCCTCCCCCGAGATCTTCATCGCCACGGCGGCCGAGCGCACCCGACATATCAAGCTGGGTACCGGCGTCGTAAGCGTGAGCTATCACAATCCGCTCTGGGTGGCGGAACGAGCGGTGCTGCTCGACCACCTCACCCGCGGCAGGTTCATGCTCGGCCTCGGCCCGGGGTCCCTCCCCACCGACGCGGCCATGGTCGGGCTCGACCAAAGCCAGACGCGCCAGTTACTCGCCGAAGGTGTCGACATCATCACTCGTCTTCTCACCGGCGACGAACCCGTCACGTTCAGGAACGAACGGTGGGACCTCCGCGACGCGCGATTGCACCTCCGACCGTATTCGAGCCCGGTCTTCGACGTGGCCGTGGCGGCCGTCGCCTCGCCGATCGGGTCCGAACTGGCCGGGCGGTATGGCATCGGCTTGCTGTCGATCGGCGCGACTCAGGCGGTCGGCTTCGACGTCTTGGCTCTCCATTGGAGTGTGGTGGAGGAGCGGGCCGCAAAATTCGGCAGAACCGTGGACCGCAGCAAATGGCGCCTGGTCGGCCTGATGCACATCGCCGAGACCCGCGAGCAGGCCTACAAGGACGTGGAGCACGGCATCGAGCAATGGTTCCGGTACTTTCAGACGGTCGCGGCATTTCCCCAGATG
Organism: uncultured bacterium; assembly: GCA_964194255.1. Taxonomy (GTDB): domain Bacteria; phylum Actinomycetota; class Acidimicrobiia; order Acidimicrobiales; family CAXMLU01; genus CAXMLU01. The sequence goes on along the minus strand of CAXMLU010000374.1, from coordinate 6,955 downwards.
GCGGTCGGCGGCGACAACGTTCGGGAGATGATCGACTTCGTCAACGAGTCGGGCCTGGGCTCGATTGGAACGGTCGACGACGCCGCCGCCCAAATCGAGCGTCTCATCAAGCAGTCCGACGGTGGCTTTGGGTGCTACATGCTTCTCGCCCACGAGTGGGCCAACCCGATGGCCACCCATCGCAGCTTTGAGCTGATCACGCAGCATGTCTTTCCTCTGTTCCAGGGCCAGGCGTACAGCACCTTGGCGGCCAAGGCGCGCGCCGAGGTTTCGCGGCCGGAAATGGCCGCTGCTCACCTCAAGGCGGTGGAGGACGTGACCGCCCGATATCACGCGGAGGTTGCCGACCAAAGCTGAGCAAACGGCAGTCCAGAAGCCTTAGCCCATAATGGGACCCAGCACGTCATCGTGGTCTTCCGCAATTAGCACGGCGAGGCTCCCGCCACCGGGGGCGGGCCGCGCTCCGCACCGTCATTCCTGACCGCCTGGTCGCCGTGCCCAAGAAAGACCGGTCAGCGGCTTCCTGGGGGTGGACACCTTTGATCCGTTCTTCCCGACCAGCAGCTAGCTGGCCAACGTGGCGTACAGCTACATCGTCGGATAGCGATGGAGGCGCTGGGCGTCCCTGACCACCGTCGGCGGCGCCCGGCGCTCGATACGATCGATATCTTCCCAAAGGGGGCGCGCGATGGCGGATCTGAAAGTGGAGGTCGACGCGGCCGAGGCGGGTTTCGCGCCGGACCGGCTGGCCCGCATCGACCGGCATTTCGAACGTTATGTCGACGACGGACGGTTGCCGGGCTGGCTCCTGCTCGTGAGCCGCGAAGGCCGCATCGTCCATCTGGCGTCGTACGGCGCGCGGGACAGCGACGCCGGGCTTCCGATCGAGATTGACACCCTGTTTCGCATCTATTCGATGACCAAGCCGATCACCTCGGTGGCGGCCATGATGCTGTACGAAGAGGGTGCGTTCGAGCTCAAGGACCCCGTGAGCCGGTTCATACCGTCGTTCGCCGACGCCCGCGTGTATCGAAGCGGCTCATCCCTGGCGCCGGTCACCGTCCCCGCCATCGAGCCGGTTCGCCTCTGGCATCTCCTTACGCACACCGCCGGCCTTACCTACGGGTTCCACTACGCCCATCCGGTCGACGCCATGTACCGAAAGGCCGCATTCGAATGGGGTACACCGTCCGGCATGGACCTCGCCGCGTGCTGCGACGCGTGGGCTGGTCTGCCCTTGCTCTTTCAGCCGGGGACGGAGTGGAACTACTCGGTTGCTTCCGATGTGCTGGGGCGCGTTGTCGAAGTGGTGTCCGGTCAGTCGCTCGATGAGTTCTTCCGCAGCCGCATCTTCGAGCCTCTGGGGATGGTCGACACCGCGTTCTCGGTCGCTCCCGCGGACCGGCACCGGCTGGCCGCGCTGTACACCGCCCAGCCCGGCACCCGGAAGGCCGTGCGCCTCGATGCTATGGGTGAACTCGCGCTGCGGCCGCCCGCCACCCTCTCCGGCGGCGGAGGGCTGGTATCCACGGCCTCGGACTATCACCGATTCGTGTCGATGCTGCTCCATGAGGGCGAGCTGGTCGGCAGGCGGCTTCTCGGTAGCCGGACGGTGAGGTACATGGCGCGCAATCATCTTCCCGGTGACGCCGATCTTGAACGGTTCGGGCGGCCGTTGTTCGCGGAGACGACCTTCGAGGGCGTGGGCTTTGGGCTCGGGTTCTCCGTCGTCATCGACCCCACCGCCAACAAGGTCCTCTCTACCGCCGGTGAGTACGCATGGGGTGGAGCCGCCAGCACGGCGTTCTGGGTCGATCCGGTGGAACGGATCACCGCCCTCTTCCTGACCCAACTGCTGCCTTCGAGTACCCACCCGATCCGCCCGCAGCTGAAACAGCTGGTGTACCAGGCCCTTGTCGACCGCTGAACCTTGACGCCCACCGGCGACCGACCACGCCCCAGCGGGCACTGATCGCATCCGGCTACCGTAACGGCCGTGAAAGTCGCTGGGCTTTGGCGTTACCCAGTGAAGTCGATGCAAGGGGAGCGCCGCGAGAACGTCAGGCTGAACGAACGGGGAGTCGAAGGCGACCGTCGGTACGGTGTCCTCGATCTGATGGCGGGCACCATCGTCTCGGCGAAGAAAGATGGTCGGCTCCTGGCGGCCCGAGCCATGCTGGCCGGCGTCGAGTTGACGATCCGCCTGCCGACGGGCGAGACGGCCCTCGGACTCGGCTCCGGCGTCGACGCGGCGATCACGGGGTGGTTGGGCCGGCCCGTCGAGCTCGTTGAGGCCAGGCCAGAGGGACGCGGAACCTACGAGATGCCCGCCGACTTCGAGGACGACGAGTCCGAGCCGCTCCGATGGGACGGCCCGCCCGGCTCTTTCGTGGATTCGAGCCCGCTCCTTCTCCTCACGACTGCCTCCTTGCGCGCCTTGTCAATGGAACGTCCCGCCCTCACATGGGACGTTGCTCGATTCCGTCCCAACCTGCTTATCGAATCGGCCGGAAACGAATGCGTGGAGCAGACGTGGGTGGGCCGTCGGATCTCCGCCGGTGATGTCGAGATTGAGATCACCAGGCCGTGTGACCGCTGCGTCGTCACAACCAGGCCACAGCCCGGCGGCATCACTCGACAACTGGACATTCTCCGTCATATCAATTCCACCCACGAGAGGAACGTCGGCGTGCTGGCCCGCGTGGTGCGGGGTGGGCGCATCGATGTCGGCCAGCCGCTGGCGTTTGTGGGCTAGCGCTCCTCTCGCCCTTCTGTCGCTCGGTCACTAGGGTGGGACTTATGACTGCAAGCCGAGCCCTTATCACCGGCTGCTCGACCGGCATCGGCCGGGCGACAGCCATCGAACTGACGGCCCGCGGGTACGAAGTGATCGCCACCGCCCGCCGGCCCGAGACCCTCGCCGATCTCAAGGTGGCGCAAGTTATGACGCTCGACGTGGACAGCGACGCGTCGGTTGCGGCCGCGCTGGCGGCCGCCGGTCCTGTCGACGTTCTCGTCAACAACGCCGGGTTCGGCGTGGAGGGCGCAGTCGAGAGCGTTCCGCTCGATGAGGTGCGGCGGATGTTCGAGACCAATTTCTTCGGCGCGGCTCGGATGATTCAGGCCTTTGTCCCCGGAATGCGGGAGCGGGGGAAAGGGTCTGTGGTCAACGTGACGTCGACGGCAGGCATCGCCGCGCCGCCGCTCGGTGGCTACTACTCGGCGTCGAAATTCGCGCTTGAAGCCCTGTCCGAGGCGCTACATCTGGAGGTGGGACACTTCGGTGTCCGGGTCCTCGTCATCGAGCCGGGCTCGATCGAGACCCGCTTCGGTGCCAACGTCATCGATCATCGCAACGATCCAGGTTCATACGCGGAGTTGGCCAGTCTCTGGGAAACGGCTCAGAGCAAGCTCGGCGGAGGGGAGCCTGCACCCGGACCCGAACTGGTGGCCTCGGTCATAGCCGACGCTCTTGAGTCCGACGCCCGCCGGCTGCGTTGGCCGGTGGGGAACGACGCGGAGTTGGTGGCGGCGGCGCGGCAGGGCACGAGCTACGACGATTTCGAAGCCGCCATGCGGCAAGTGCTCGGCCTCGACTGGTAGTGCGCGTTTCGGCCATCCCGATCGACGTCGAGGATCTCACCGCCGCCTGGTTCTCGACGATATTGCGGCCCTATGCCCCCGAGGCCGAGGTGACATCGGCCGAGGTGGTGGCTGCACACTCGGGGACAACCGGCAGAGTCAAGTTGCGTCTCATCTACGAAGGCGATCACGGCGGGCTCCCCGACACGGTCTTCTGCAAAATCGCGCCGTTCGACGCCAGCCAACGCGAGTTTTTGAACCAGGTCGGCATCGGCGTGATGGAGGCCCGCCTCTATGCTGCGCTGGCCACCGAGCTACCCGTACGGATCCCCGGTTTGTGGCACGCCGACGTCGACGACGAAGGCGGGTTCATCATGATCCTCGAGGATCTCGACGCCTCCGGGTGCACCTTCCCTCGCCCGGCCGACGCGGACATCGGGCTGAGGGCGGAGTCCACCGTTCAACAGTTGGCTGTCCTTCATGCCGGCTACTGGGAATCTCCCCGTTTCTCCGAGGACCTGTCCTGGGTCCCCGAGCGGGCCGGCTTCGGAGCCGGCGGCGGCAAGGATGCGGCTGCGTCCGCGGCGGCCGTGCGGTTCATGCGCCTCGTGCTTGACCGCTTCGCGGACGAGATGCCTCCCGTCTTCCGGGCTGTGGCCACGTTGTTCCGCGATCGCTCGAGCGACGTCCTCGACCTGTGGGATGAAGGCGAGCGGACGCTCATCCACGGCGATCCGCACTCCGGCAACCTGTTCACGGATCAGGGGCGCACCGGCTTTTTCGATTGGGCCATGTTCAGTCGATCGCCGGGAATGCGCGACGTCGCCTACTACTGCTGCAATTCCATCCCCACCGATGTCCGGCGATCGATCCAATCTGACCTGTTAGCGCACTACCGCCGCACCCTCGGCGAACTGGGGATCACACTGGATCCCGCGCTCATGGAGCGCCAGTTCCGGCTGTTCGCGGTGTTCTCGTGGCTGTCAGCGGCGACGACGGCCGCCATGGGCGACCGTTGGCAGCCCTCGGACCGAGCGGTGGCGGCCATGGAGAGGACCACCACCGCGATCGACGATGTTGACTCCGTCGGGCTGCTTCAGGAGCTTCTGGCGTGAAGGTGCACGTCATGACGGGCGGCTCGGGTCTGGGGGAGTTCCAAGCCTTCGCCCACCGGTCTGCGGACGCGGGCTTCTCGGGTCTGGTGGTCACGGAAGCCGGTCGCACGGCCTACTTGGCGTGCGCGGCGGCCGCGCTCAGCGGTGCCGATCTGGACTTGGCGACTGGGGTAGCGGTGGCCTTCCCCCGCAGCCCGATGGTCACGGCCGCCAACGCCTGGGAGCTCGCCGACGCATCAGGCGGACGGTTCCGCCTAGGGATCGGCACCCAGGTGAGGGCCCATGTCGAGCGGCGGTACTCGGCGCCATTCGATCCGCCCGGGCCGCGCCTGCGCGAGTACGTCCTCGCCCTGCGCGCCATCTTCCGCGCGTTTCGTGGAGACGGCCCTCTGGCCTTCGAGGGTACCTTCTATCGCCTTTCGCTTTTGCCGGCAATGTGGCGGCCCGGCCGCCTCGTTGTCCCCGACCCGCCGATCGACGTGGCCGCGGTCAACCCCTGGATGCTTCGCATGGCCGGCGCGGTCGCCGACGGCGTGCACGTCCATCCGCTGAACACGGAGGCCTACTACCGACAGACGCTGCTCCCCAACGTCCGTCAAGGCGCCGTTGGCGCCGGGCGCGACACGGCGTCGTTCGCGTTGTTCGTTCCTCTCTTCACGGCGGTAGGAGACACCGAGGAAGAGGTCGCCAGGCGTCGCGAAGTGTGTCGCACCATGGTGGCGTTCTACGGCTCGACGCCCAACTATGCCTTCATCTTCGAGCAACTCGGCTACCCGGGAACGACCGAAGCGCTGCGGGTATTCCAGAAGTCGGGCGACCAGGAGGGTATGACGAGAGCCATACCGAACGAGCTCCTTTCCCATTTTGTCTTGGAAGGGAGCTGGGCGGACCTCCCCAAACTCATCATCGACCGGTGTTCGTTGCTTCCCGGGTTCGACGTGCATCCCGTCCTCTACTTGGCCGGCATGGCCGCTCAACAGCGGGACGCCAGCTTCGAGCGCTTCGGCGAGGTGGCGCGCGCCGTAGGTTCTCGCGCCTGACGGGATGCGGTGAGGGTCACGCCAAACTGGCGACCGCCATCCCGAGCGTCGGATTGTCGGACCACTTGGCGACGAGCTCGGCGATAGCCGACGCCCGCATTGGCCGGGCCAGGAGGTAACCCTGAACGACAGGGCAGCGCAGCGAACGAAGGTGCTCCAGCTGACCGATGGTCTCGACGCCCTCTGCCACGGTCGTCATCCCGACGGCCTCGGTGAGGTTGATGACGGCGGCGACGATGGCCGAATCCACGACGTTGGTCTCGACTCCGTCCACGAAGCTGCGATCGATCTTCACGACGTCGATCGGAAATTGCTTGAGATAGCCGAGCGATGAATAGCCCGTGCCGAAGTCGTCGATGGCCAAGCGCACGCCGAGCGCCTTGAGCCGGTGCAGGAGGGCCACGGTTCGCTCGACGTCCAGCATGGCCAGAGTTTCCGTGATCTCCAGGCAGACCTGTTTGGGCGTGACGCCGGTTGCCTGCATCATCATCTCCACATCTTCGAGCAATCCGTGTTCCTGGAACTGGCGGGGTGAGAGGTTGACGCTCATGGACAGGTTCGATCCGAATCGATCAGCCCATTCCCGCGCCTGCCGGCATGCTTCCTCGAGCACGAACCGACCGAGAGGGAGGATGAGACCGGTCTCCTCGGCCAGACCGATGAAGTGGGCCGGCGCCAGGACACCGCGTTCCGGATGGTTCCACCGCACCAAGGCCTCCATGCCCACCAGCCCGCCATGACGAGTTGAAACCAGCGGCTGGTAGTACACCTCCAGCTCGCTTCGCTCGATGGCCCGGCGCAGCGCGGCTTCGAGGTCGAGCCGTTCCGCCGAACGCTCACCCATGGCCGCCATGTCGAATACCTCGAAGTGGCCCTGTCCCCGCGCCTTGGCCTGGTACATGGCGACGTCGGCGTCGTGGAGCACGTCGTCTCGTGACTTCGACGCCGATGTCATGGCGATGCCGATGCTCACGGTCGGCACCACCTCTCGTCCATCTCCGAGGGTCACCGGGTCACGCAACAATTCGAGGATGCGCTCGGCGACCGCTATCGCGTCGTCGACACAGCTGACGCCGGCCAGCAGCAGCGTGAACTCGTCTCCCCCGAAGCGGGCCAGCACGTCGCCGTCGCGGACCGCCTGCGACATGCGCTCGGCGATGGCGACGAGAAGCTGATCGCCCGCATGGTGGCCAAGGCTGTCGTTGATGACCTTGAACC
>CAXMLU010000373.1:0-1933 GCA_964194255.1 uncultured bacterium | reverse complement strand
TCGTCTATGCCACCCTCGCTCTCGGCTCGGTCGCCCATGGAAGCCGGGGCGACTTCGTGCCTCACCTTTCGGTCACAGTGGCCCTCGGCCTCGTACTGGCCTCGTTGGGCGTGCTGATCTACTTCATCCATCACATCGCCAAATCGATCCAACTGCCCCAGGTGATCGCGTCGATCGCGGGCGACCTCTCACTCGCCATCGACGCCGAGATCGTCAGCGGCGCGCGATCCGCCGCGGTGGCAGTCGAGGCGGGTGCGTCGGTAACCGAGTTGTTGCACCGCATGGCCGAAAGCGGCGTTGCCGTCCCAGCGCCCCGAAGCGGGTACCTGCAATTCGTGGCCTACGACACCCTGGTTGGGATCGCGGCGAGAAGTGGCGCGGTCGTTCAGCTGCTCTACCGCCCCGGTCACTTCGTCGTCGAAGGTCTGCCCCTGGCCACGGTCTGGCCGGGCGACGCGGCGGCCGGTGTCGCCCGCAGGCTGGAGCGGTCGCATGTCACCGGGCCACACCGCACCCTCACCCAGGACCTGGCCTTCGCTATCGACCAGCTCGTCGAGATCGCCATCCGCGCCCTGTCGCCGGCGGTCAACGACACCTTCACCGCGCTGACCTGCATCGACTGGCTGGGCGACGCGCTCTGCAAGATCTCGGTTCGCTGGAACCCCCGCACCGTCCACCGCGACGACCACGGGAACATTCGAGTCATCCTCGCCGAGGTCCGCTACGAGCGCTTCGTCGAGCGAGCCTTCGACAAGATCCGCCAGGCCGGGCGGGGCATGCCCGCGGTGATGATCCGCCAGCTGGACGCGCTGAGCCGGGTAATGCAATACACCAGCACCGAGGAACAGCGGGCCTCGCTCTTCGAGCAAGCCGATATGCTCCTTGAGTCGAGCGAGGAATCGGTCGCGGCCGACCCGGACCGCGTCGACGTCCGCCGCCGATACGACCACCTCGTTTCGATCGCCGACCGCATGATCGGGAATCCCCCGTGAGCGGCAATCGTCGCCCGGTCGCTCAAGCATGAGAATGTGCGGAGTGGCTCACCGGGGACGATTGCGAACCTATGTGGGGACGGCGCCGGGTGTGGGAAAGACCTACGCGATGCTGACTGAGGCCCGGCGCCAAGCGGAGGCCGGGGAACGGGTGGTCATGGGTTGGATCGAGCGGCATGCCCGGGCAGAGACTCTGGCTCAAGGGCGTGACCTTGAGATCATGCCCCCGAGGACGTTTAGCTACCGGGGCACCGATTTCGTCGACCTCGACGTTCAGGCGGTGGCCGCGCGCGACCCTCACCTGGTCCTGGTTGACAAACTCGCTCACACCGTCGCGGACGGCAGTCGACGCCGACGGGAGGACGTGGCGGATCTTCTCGCGACCGGGATCGACGTCTTGACAACCCTCAATGTGGCCAACCTGATCTCAACCCGAGACTACGCGGCGCGGATCGTCGGTGCGGGGCCGTTGAGTCGGTGCCCGATGACTTCGTCCGCTCGGGTGAGGTCGTCCTCGTCGATCTTCCCTCCGAAGGGCTGCGGCAAAGAATCGCTTCGGGGAGGGTGTACTCGACGGAGGAGTGGGCGGCGCCCTCGGCGGCTATTTCCGGTCGAACAATCTTGAGGCGCTCAGTGCACTCGGCCGGGCGTGGATGGCCGAAAGTGTCGACGTCGTCGGCATCGACCTTCTCGTTCGCCACGGGCTTGAAGAGATGGCACCGAGACCGCTTGTCGTGGCCGGTGTGTCGGACTCCGCCTGGGGAGAGCGCGTCATCCGCCGAGCGGCAGAGGTCGCCATTGCGGATGATGCCGACCTCCTCGTCGTACACGTGAAGCTCGCCGACCGTCTCGGGCGGCCGCGGCCCGACGTACTTGATCGGTAACGGACTCTCACCACCCAGATGGGCGGAACGTATACAGACTGTCTCTTATACACATCT
>CAXMLU010000372.1:0-2582 GCA_964194255.1 uncultured bacterium | reverse complement strand
GATGTGTATAAGAGACAGGATGAATGCGGTGCGTTCCGAAGGCGGAGGAATGTCCATTTTCCAAGCTTGCCGCATTCTGACGCCGCCGTCGGGCGCACCCGTGGCCAGTCGGCAAAGATCAGCGGGCCATGAGTGCATTCTTCCGACACGAGCCGGCCGCCGTCGCCGGTCTCGGTGCGGGGGCAGCGATGACGGCGGCCATCACCGCGCTCCTCGTGCCGTTCCGCTCGGGAACCACTCGGGCCACCCCGGCTCTGGCCCTGGTCATACCCGTGGTGGCGGCGGCCATCATCGGCGGCCGGGGCCCCTCCCTGGTGACGGCCGTGATCGCCGCCGTGGCGTTCAACCTCGCGTTCATCCCTCCCCTGTGGACTCCCAAGGTCCGGAGTCTTGACGACGGAGTGGCCCTTGGTGTCTTCGTTATTGTGGCCGCGGTGGTGGGCAGCCTGGTCGCCCGGGAAGCGCAACGGCGACGGACGGCCGAGCACCGAACCGCCGAGATCCAGTCGCTCTACTCGCGATACGAGGCCATCGTTGTCGAGCGCGAACAACTGATGGAGGAAACCCATCGCCTGGAGCTCGTAGAACGCGTCGCCGAGCAGCGGGGAGCGCTCTTGCGGTCGGTGTCTCACGATCTCCGCACGCCGCTGGCGACGATCCGGGCGGCGACCTCCGACATTCGCGCCGGAACGGCCTACGACGAGGAAACACGAACCGAGCTGTTGGATTTGGTCGGCGACGAAGCGGAGCGACTCGATCGGCTGGTGGCGAATCTTCTGGGTCTCAGCAGAATCGAGGCCGGGGCGCTGCAACCTGACAAGCAAGCCGTGGCCCTGGATGAGCTGGTCGCCGACCGGGTGCGGCGCCTGGGAAGGCTCTTTCGCCACGCCCGGGTCTCGATCGAGCTGCCGCCCGACCTGCCGCTGGTCGACGCCGACTACTCACAGCTTGACCAAGTCCTCACCAACCTGCTCGAGAACGCGGCCCGCCACGCGCCACCTGGCTCGACGGTCGTGATCAGCGCCCAGCGGGCGGACGGGTCGGTGGACATCTCCGTCGCTGATCAAGGTTCTGGAGTGGAGCCCGGGGAACGGGAGTCAATCTTCGAACCGTTCCGGCGAGGCGCCGGCAGTCAGTCCAGTGGCGTCGGATTGGCTATCTGCCGGGCCATCGTCGAAGCCCACGGCGGCCACATCACGGTGGAGAGCCCGTCCGCTGGAGGCGCGGTGTTCCGATTCGCCATGCCGGTGCGACGTGACTGAGCCAGGCGAAGTCATCCTCGTTGTCGAGGACGACCACGCCGTCGCCCGCGTGGTCAGTGCGGCGCTCCGGGCCCGGGGCTTCGTGGCCCCAACCGTGGACACCGGCCAAGAGGCCCTCGCCCGCGTGGCCGACAACCCGCCCGCGGTGGTCGTGCTTGACCTGGGGCTCCCCGACATGGATGGGATCGACGTGTGCCGCCAGATCCGAACCTGGTCGGCGTTGCCCATCATCGTGCTGACGGCCGAGGGCGCCGACGACCGGAAGGTACGCGCCCTTGAGCAGGGGGCAGACGACTACGTCACCAAACCCTTTTCCATGCCTGAGCTTCTGGCTCGGGTCGGCGTCGCTCTCCGTCATCGTCGGGCGCTCGGCTCCCAGCTGGATGAAACCGTGGTCGACGTCGGCGATCTGCACATCGACCTGCCCCGGCATGAAGTGACGGCCGGCGGACAGGCCGTGGACCTCACGCCCAAGGAGTTCGACTTCCTTGTTCTGTTGGCCCGGCATCCAGGCAAGGTGCTCACCCATCAGGTGATTCTGAGGGAGATCTGGGGCCCGCGGTACATCTACGAAACCCAGTACCTCCGCGTCTACGCCAGCCAGCTTCGCAAGAAGCTGAACGAAGACAGTGACGCTCCCCGACTCGTCACCGAGCCGGGCGTCGGCTATCGCCTCGTGGACCGGTCCAGTGACCGTGACGCGTTCTGATGCCTACTCGGCCACGCTGTGGAGGACCGCGCGTTCGATCTCGCCCAGCGTATGGGTGTCGGTCACCTTCGCCCCTTGGCTTCGGCCCAACCCAGGGCGTGGACGTCGCGAAGGCCCCCGTACAGACGCTGTGGCCGAGGTGGGCGCCTTCATCCCAGATCGGATACCACAGGCGCTGGGCCACGCCCGCCACGTCGGCATGACCCTGGTGGACCAGCGCGACGTCGATATCGCTGTAAGGGCAAAGTTCGTGCCGGCCGTACCCGCCCACCGCGACCAGGGCCAGGCCGTCCGTCTCCGCCCGCACGTGGCCGAAGAGACCCTGCAACCATGCATCCACTAGATCCGTGTGGGCTCGACACCAAGCCGCACGCCGCCGCGATGGATCGTCGAGAAGCGGCCCACGGTCGAGCGTCATAGAGGCGAAGGCTACGTTGTCGACTAGAGAGGGAGTTGCGCGCGGATGACCTCCGCGAGATGGCCGACGTCGCGCAAGAAACCCATCCTCGAATCGGCCGAGCCGTGCGTGAGCAGGATCATCTGATCGCGTCTCGGCTCGCCTGCTTCGACAAGGCTGGCGACGCCATCCAGGACGGAGAGGATGTGGCGGG
>CAXMLU010000371.1:0-5014 GCA_964194255.1 uncultured bacterium | reverse complement strand
GCCCGCCTCCGGTTGGGAAGAGGCGGGGAAAGGGGTGGCGTCCTCGGTCATCGGCGAACGAGCTGAGACCGCACCGCGTCGACACGGGCGGGTATCGTCAACGGTATGGCCAAGCCCCGCCCGGCTGTACCTCCTCCCGATGATTCCCCGGGACAGGTCGGCAGGCGGCCGTCGAGCCCGCTCTTCCTGCTGGTGGTGGCCGTGATGTGGATTGCCGTCGGCGTGGTGGTGCTGACGTCCGTGCAGGCCGATTGGCATCTGGTCCCCGGGATCGTGGCCATCGGCATCGGGCTGTTCTTCCTTCGGGGGGCGAGCGCCACCATCCTGCGCCGGGACGTCCGCCGCGGCGGCGGCTGACCGCACCCATCGTCGCGCGGGAAGACCCGGCCGCGCGCGACGAAGGGCCCCGCCTGGGGCCCTTCGTCAGCTCTGTCAACGAGACAGCTAACCCGCACCGACTCCCACGGTCTGCCGGGTATCGTGCACCTGCTTGGCGTGGCCCTTGTTGGGGTTGACCGCCACCCAGATGACCCCGATCACGATCCAGATGCCGACCATAGCCAGCGACTTGTAGGCGTCCTTCGATGTCGCGCCTCCGGACTTGATGGCCAGATAGACGACTCCGCACAACTCGGCCAGGTTCATCAGCGCCCCGAGACCCGGAACGAGGAAGTGTTTGAGCAGATGCTTGTCGTGCCGTTGGGCGAACGCCACGATCGCAACCAGACAGGTCATGCCGTACACGAGGAACGTGCCGGTGTTCGAAGCCACCGTCACCTGGGTGATGTTGTCCACGTTGTAGGGCGTGGCGCAGTACACCCCGATAGCCGCAGACAACACCGTCAGGATGAGGATCCCGCCGTGCGGCGTGGCAAAACGACCATGCAGGAGGCCAAGAATGCCCGGCATCTCCTTGTCCTTCGCCATCGAGTACGTGACTCGGACCCCGGTGTTGAGGCAGGCCAGCGTGGTTCCGAGCAGAGCCATCAACACGGTGAAGGCCACAATGAGCGAGACCGTCGTCCCGGTGTGGCTCAGCGACGTTTCCGCAATGTTGTGGATCATTGTTCCGATCGGGGCTGGGTCGGCACCCGAGGCGGCATACCCCTTCAGGACGGTGTTGCCCTGAGCGAAGGTGGCCGTGGTGTCGCTGACCGCGAAGTTGGCCGCGAAGTATTCGAACAGGTAGCAGATGCCACCCTGGATGATGAGCGACAGCATCACCCCTCGTTTGATGTCCTTCTCCGGATTGATGGCCTCGGCGCCCAGGGCCGTCACCGACTCGAAGCCGACCAGCAACAGGATGGCGATGGTCGACTGGTAGATCACGTGGATCAGGCTGTGAGGGATGATCACCTTGCCGGCGTTGGCCAGAGCCCAGTGCTGGTGGGCGTGACCGAGCCGGTAGACGATGAACAAAATGCTGACCAGGGCCAGCGTCGTGATCTGGACGACGTTGATGACAATCGAAGTGAGGGTCGAGCCACTGACGCCTCGGAACGCGATGTAGCCACACACGAAGGCCAGCAACACGGCCGCGCCGGCCTGCGGAATGTAGGTCAGCGTGTGGTGGAAGACGGCGCCGTAGATGTAGCCGAACAGGATCCCCATGAAGCCGACCATGATCGCCGGGTACAGCCAGTAGTAGAGGTGGCTGATCCAGCCCACCGTCAGCTTGGCCGTCCGGGCAAACCGGTGGTACTTGGGTTCCTCCCTGTCGAGGAGCGCCGCTTCAGCGAAGTAGTAGCTGGAGCCGGTACCTGCACTCGGATAGATACGGGCCAGTTCGCTGTAGCTGTAGGCGGTCAGCAACGCCAGGACCAGCGCGAACAGGAGCCCCGTCCACATGTCTGGCGCAGTCGTCCCGCCCTTCTGGGACGCCTGGATTTGGAAAGTGGTCCACAAAAACGCGCCGGGCGCGATGAGCGCCATGGCGTTGACGGTGATACCGGTGAGCGTGAGGCTGCGCTTCATCTCACCGGTGGCGGGTTCAGCCACGCTGGATCCTCCGGGACTCGGGGTGCAGGGACGCAGCGCGTCGTTGCGCTCCACTGGCCACCGTAGGGAGGGGTTGTTTCGTTACGACTTCTTAATGATGAACGGCTTGTTACAAGTCGTTCGTCGCGACCTCAAGGAGGTAGCCCCGAGATCGCACCGTGCGGATCGACAGCCCGGCCGGCGCCATGCGCCGGCGAAGCCTCAGCACATGCACGTCGAGCGCATTTCGTTTCGGCGCCTCCCCCGGCCATCCGGCCCGGGTGAGGGCAGTGCGGCTGACGACCGCCTCGAAGTGCTCCAGGAGGGCGGCCGTCACCCTGGCCTCGACCGGCGCGAGGGGTACGCGAGCGGTACGGAACCGAAGGATGCCGTCCTCGTCGAGCTCCGGCCTGGCCAGGTGTCGGTGCAAGCTGGCGCGGGACACGATGGCCTCGGTGCGAGCCTCGAGCTCAGCTTGGGCCACGGGCGGCCGGATCCAGTCCTCGAGACAGTCGGGCGGATCGGGTGGCGTGGCGCCCTCCTCGACCAGCAGGAGTCGCGGGGTGCCCTGGCCGGCCAGGGCATCGCGCCACTGCCGTTCGCTTGGCCATCGGACCATGACTACGTCCACGTGGTCAATGTACGCACCCGATGTTGCCATTCCGTTTCGTCTGTGTGAATCAGGCACAGCCGTCACGAACGCCGACGAATAGATACTGTTCGGCCCATGGCCAAAGACAGCAAGCTCGAACAGCTGGGACGGGTGCGCCTGTTCTCGGCTTGCTCCAAGAAGGAACTGAGTTTGATCAGCCGGGTTTCGGACGAGGTCTCGGTGGTGGCGGGACGCGTCCTCTGCGAGGAGGGGGCGATCGGCCACGAGTTCTACCTGATCCTGGAGGGTCAGGCGGCGGTCCGGAAGGGCGGTCGTAAGGTGGCCACCCTCAGCCCGGGCCAGTACTTCGGCGAGATGGCGTTGCTGGACCGGGGACCCCGCTCGGCGACCGTCGTGGCCGAGACCCCGATGCGGCTCCTCGTCATCGGCCAGCGCGAATTCTCTGCGCTCCTCGACGAGGTGCCCATGCTCGCCCACAAGCTGCTCGCGGCCATGGCCGCTCGGTTAAGGGAAGCGGACACCAGAGCGACCTCTCACTGAGTGGTCTCTCCGGACTAGTTTCCGGATATGTCATTGCGTCCTCGTCCACGGGTGCGGCCATCGCACCTGGTCATCGGGCTGGGGGTCCTCCTCGCCATCCTCTTCGGCGGTTCCGGCATAAGTGGCGCGGTGCGCACGGACCACGATCACGCCCTGATCAGCCGAGAGGTATTTGTCAACATCCCCGACGCCATGGTAGCGATCCTGTACGTCACGACCGTGGTGCTGATCCTTGCCGGAGCGTGGGCCTTCGCCCAGCGGGTGGAGAACTGGGAGCGCGGCCAGCCCGACCGGCGCGAGACGACGGTCAAAAACGTCAAGCGGCGGATGGAGGACATGCGGGCGGGACTGTGGATGCAAACACTGCTCCGCGATCCGGCCGCCGGGGTGATGCACAGCCTGATGTACTTTCCGTTCCTGATCCTCTTCGCGGTCACGACCGTCCTTGAGGTCGACCACATCCTTCCCACCGGAGCCAAGTTTCTCCACGGGCAGGTGTACGAGGGCTACAAGTTCGTGGGGGACACGGCCGGCGCGCTGTTCCTGATCGGTGTGGTGTGGGCCATCCTCCGCCGCTACGTCCAGCGCCCGTACCGCCTGCGGATCAAGACCAGGCCGGAGGATGCCGTCATCCTGGGGACGTTCCTGGCCATCGGGGTCACGGGGTTCCTGACCCAGGCCCTTCGGATCGCGCTGGTCGGCCGTCCGGGATTCGAGAAGTGGGCCTACCTCAGCTATCCGCTGTCCGCCGCGTTTGATGGCCTGTCCAATCATGCCCTGGGGGTCACCCACCAGGCCTCGTGGACCGTGCACTTCCTGGCGTTCGCCACCTTCCTGATCATCCTGCCGACGACCAAGCTCCGCCATATGTTCACCTCGCCGATCAACATGTATCTCCGGGAGAGGGATCGGCCCAAGGGGGCGATGAAGCCGCTGCCCAACCTGACCGAGACCACGCTCGAGAGCTTCGGCGCCAACGCCATCGAGGACTTCACCTGGAAGCAACTCCTCGACACCGATGCCTGCACGGTGTGCGGTCGGTGCACCAGCGTGTGCCCGGCCCATGCCACCGGTAAGCCTTTGGATCCTCGCGAGATCGTCCTCAAGGTCGGCCAGGTCATGGCCGCCACCCATCCGGGGGGCCTGATTTCTCCGGTCGTGGGCAACGACACCGAACTCACCGTGACCGCCAACTCCGTATTCGAACGGATCACCCCCGACGAGATCTGGGCGTGCACCTCGTGCAAAGCCTGCGATGAGATCTGCCCGGTAAACATCGAGATCCTCGACAAGATCCTCGACATGCGCCGCTACCTGTCGCTCATGGAATCCAACTTCCCGACGGAGCTGGGCGCGGCGTACCGCTCCATGGAGAACCAGTCGAACCCCTGGGGCATGAATCAGGGCGAGCGAGGCGACTGGGCGAAGGGTCTACCGGAGTCTGTCGCAATCATCGATCCCACCGGACCCTTTTCCCATGAGTATCTCTACTGGGTGGGCTGTGCCGGCTCGTTCGACGACAAGAACAAGAAGGTCACTGTGGCCACCGCCAAGCTCCTTCAGCGGGCCGGTGTCGATTTCGCCATCCTCGGCCCGTCCGAGCTCTGCACCGGTGATCCTGCCCGCCGGTCCGGTAACGAGTACATCTTTCAGATGCTGGCCATGCAGAACGTCGAGACGCTGAACGGGATCGGCGTGAAGAAGATCATCACGCAGTGTCCCCACTGCTTCAACACACTCGCCAACGAGTACCCCCAGTTGGGTGGCGAGTATGAGGTGGTCCATCACAGCCAGTTCCTGGCCTGGCTGATCGAGACAGGGAAGCTGGACCTCGACGGGGCCACCCTGGAGGAACGGGTCGTGTACCACGACTCGTGCTACCTC
>CAXMLU010000370.1:0-4579 GCA_964194255.1 uncultured bacterium | reverse complement strand
TCGACGTTGTTGCCGAAGATCCACAGGAACAGCATGTTCCCCCCGATGTGGAGAACACTCCCGTGCAAGAACATCGAGTAGAGCACGGCCAGCAGGACGGCCTTGCCTGGCACGCCGGGCGGGCTGTTCGGTGCTCCGACCCCGCACGCGGTCGTGTCGTGCCCGATATAGGTGGCTTTGACCTCGTCGACCGTCAAGGGACGGTCGTGGACGATCTCGCAGGCGATCGCGGCGTGGCGCAGGTCGAACACCGTCTCCCGGGTGGCGACATCGACGCTTTGGCGCTGCACCGTCCCTTGACCGGCCGGCTGGATGAAGAAGTACACGACCACGCACGCGGCAATGATCAGGAACGTGATCACGGCCGGCCTGATCGTGGGATTGTCGTCTTTGAGGGGAATCACCAGCCGGAAAACCTAGTGCGAACTTTTGCAAGCAGCGGGGCCGATTGAGTAGGGTCCTCGCATGGTGCAGAACGACATGCTGAAGCGGTATCTCGATGCAGGGATGGCCTTCACGCAAATGACCCAGACCAAGGCGGAGAAGATCGTGAAGGACCTGGTCCGGGCCGGAGAGATCCGCCGGGACCAGACCCAAGAGCGTGTCGACGACCTGGTCGAAAAGAGCCGCAAGAACACCGAGGCCATGCTCGACCTGGTCCGGACCGAGATCGCCGCCCAGCTCGGTCTCCTCGGTATCGCCACCAAGGCCGACGTGGCCCGGCTGGAGGCCAAGATCGCAGCGATGAGCTCATCCCGGGCCGGCGCGGGCAAGAAGGCAACCACGGCCAAGAAGGCAACCACGGCCAGGAAGGCAACCACGGCCAAGAAGGCCCCTGCCGCCAAGAAGGCGTAGTCCTGCCCGGGCGGCGCCGGCTCGACGTCGAGTTGGTGCGCCGGGGTTTGATGCCCACCCGGGCGGAGGCGCAAGCCGCCATCACCGACGGGCGAATCCTGGTCGGCGGGGCGCCGGCTTCCAAGGCCGCCCGTCTGGTCGACCCGGCCGAGGCGGTGGTCGTGACCGACCGGCCGGCTCGTTTCGTCAGCCGGGGCGGCGACAAGCTGGACGCGGCGTTGACCCGCTTTGCGGTGGCCGTGGCCGGCCGGCGGGCGCTCGACGCTGGCGCGTCCACCGGCGGGTTTACCGACTGCCTCCTTCAGCGCGGGGCGGCGTCGGTCACGGCCGTTGACGTCGGGCACGGCCAACTCCATCCCCGGATGCGGTCCGACCCACGGGTCGTGGTGCTTGAGCGGACCAACATTCGTTCCCTTACCCTCGACGCCGTTGGAGCCGAACCCTTTCCCCTCATCGTGGCCGATCTCAGTTTCATCTCCCTGCGCACGGTGGCGCCCCAGCTGCTCGGCCCGCTCGCCGCGACCGGAGCCGACGCCGTGGTGCTCATAAAGCCCCAATTCGAGGCAGGACAGCGTGAGGCGTCACGGGGGCGGGGCGTCATTCGGGACCCGATGATCTGGCGGCGGGTCCTCGAGGAAGTATCCGCTGCGCTCGCGGCCGCCGAAGCCGCAATGATGGAGGTTATGGTCTCGCCCCTCACGGGGGCCAGCGGCAACGTCGAGTTCCTCGCCCATGTCCGGGCCCACACGACCGTTGGTCCGGCTCTCGATCTCGACGCGGTCCTGGCGCAAGCGAAGGCCCTTTGATGTCCACGATCGGCTTCGTGGCTCACCCGCGGGAGGAGGCGAGAGCACTGGCGGCAGAGACGGCGGCGTGGCTGATTGAGCACGGCCATGACGTCTGGAACGCAGACAGCGACGAGCCCCGTCCCGATCTCGACCTGGCCGTGAGCATCGGCGGCGACGGCACCATGTTGCGCACGGTCGATCTGGTGGGCTCGACAGAGAGCCCGATTCTCGGCGTGAACGTGGGCAATCTTGGGTACCTCACCCGGGTCGAGCCTGCGGGCCTGCGGGCCGCACTCGAGCGGTTCTTGAGGGGGGAGTACACGGTCGAGTCGCGCATGATGCTCGAGGTGACGATCACGGCCGCAGGCGAGCGGCCACCGGTGCGGTCTTTCGCGCTCAACGATGCGGTGATTCAACGCACCGCTCCCGGCCACACGGTGCACGTCCGCCTCGCCACGAATGCCGGCCCGTTCATCACCTACGCCGCGGACACTCTCATCGTGGCCACGCCGACGGGATCGACGGCCTACAACTTGTCGGCCCGCGGTCCGATCCTGGCGCCGGGGCTGCGCTCCCTGGTGTTCACTCCCGTCGCTCCCCACCTGCTGTTCGACCGCAGCCTGGTCCTTGAGGCCAACGACTGCCTTCATCTCACGCTGCTCGACGGCCGCCAGGCCGAGTTGGTGATCGACGGGGAGAGCCACGGGGTGCTGGAGAGCGGCGACCAGATCGATTGCCGGGCGGGATCGTACGACGCCCGGCTGGTGTCCTTCGCCGAGCAGGACTTCCTCAGCATCCTGAAGGCCAAGTTCGGACTCCCCGACCGCTGATGCTGATCGAGCTCCGTGTCCGCGACCTCGGGGTGATCTCCGATCTCACAATCGTGCTGCGTCCCGGGATGACGGCGTTGACCGGCGAAACCGGCACCGGTAAGACGCTCGTGGTCGAAGCCATCGAGCTTCTGGTCGGGGCGAAAGCCGACCCGCTACTCGTGCGGCCGGGCGCCGGCGAGGCGGTGGTCGAGGGCCGATTCGTCGATGGTGATGACGAGGTGGTGATGGCCCGGGTGGTGCCAAGCACGGGCCGGTCGCGCGCGTACATCGACGGCCGGATGGCGACGGCGGGAGCACTCAGCGAGGCCGGGGCGGCGCTCGTCGACCTGCACGGCCAGCACGCGCACCAAGATCTGCTTAGCGCCGCCGCGCAGCGGGCCGCATTGGATGCCTTTGGCGGTGTCGATCACGGGCCGCGCCTCGCGGGCCGCCAGCGCCTGGCGGAAATCGAGAAGGCCATGTCGGATCTGGGCGGAGATGCCCGGACGCGTAGCCGCGAGCTCGATCTGCTCCGGTTCCAGGTCGGGGAGCTGGACGCGGCCGGCCTGAGTGACCCGGGCGAGGAGGACGCACTGGCGGGGGAGGAGGAGGCGCTGGCCGGCGCCACTGCTCACCGCGAGGCCGCCGCGCTGGCATCGGAGTGCCTGTCCGGCGACGACGGAGCTGGAGACGGGCTCGGCCGGGCGGTGGCGGCCGTCGCCGGCCGAGCGCCACTCGCCCAGCTCGAGGAGCGGTTGCGCAACCTGGCCGCAGAGCTCGCGGAGGTGGCCTCGGATCTGCGGGGGGCCGCCGACTCCCTCGATGATGACCCGGAGCGGCTGGCCATCGTCCGGGCCCGTCGTCAGCAGCTCCGCCAGTTGTGCCGCAAGTACGGCGACGATGTACCGGCGGTCATGGCCTTCGCCGCGGAGACTCGGAAACGGTTGGCCGACCTCGAGTCCTGGGAAGAGCGGGCGGCGGCTCTCGAATCGTCGCGGGCTACCGCCGTGGATTCGGTGAGAGAAGTGGAGCGGGTGGTCGGCGGGTCTCGGCGCCGGGCCGCCCCTCGGTTGGCATCAGCGGTGCAGACCCGCCTGCGGGACCTGGCCATGCCGGGCGCCCGTTTCGAGGTCAGTGTGGGTGACGAAGGCCCCGGCGACGACGTGACGTTTCTCCTGGGGGCGAATCCCGGCGAACCGCTGCTTCCGCTAGCCCGCGTAGCCTCCGGCGGCGAACTGGCCCGTACGATGCTGGCCGTGCGTCTCACCCTCGGCCGATCGATGTACTCCGAGGGGTCGCGCACGCTCGTCTTCGACGAGGTGGACGCCGGGGTGGGCGGGGAGGCTGCGGTCGCCGTCGGTCGGGCGCTCGCCGAGCTGGCCACATCGGGGGGCCATCAGGTCCTCGTCGTCACCCACCTGCCGCAGGTGGCGGCCTTCGCCGACCAGCAGGTGGCGGTGGCCAAGGAGGAGCGCGATGGGCGCACCGTGGCCACGGCGGCCACGCTCGACCGGGCCGGGCGCGTCGTCGAGCTCTCCCGCATGCTGTCGGGGCAGCCGGGCAGTACGACCGCCCGTCGCCACGCCGAGGAACTGCTGCAGGCCGTGAAGGCGCAGTCGTGATTGTCGCCAGGAGGCCTGCCGACGATCACGGCGCAGTTGGGTTGGCCAGAGTGGACCGCCGGACCAAAGATCTGGTCAAGCGCCTCCAGCCCGGCGAAGTCGCCATCATCGACCACATCGACCTTGACCGGGTTGCCGCCGAGTCGCTCATCAAGTGCCGCGCCGGCGCGGTGGTGAATGCCGCCTCCTGTATCTCCGGACGATTTCCCAATGAGGGTCCGTTGCTTCTCGCCGCCGCCGGCATCCCGATAGTCGACGCCACCGGTCCCGAGGTGCTCGATGAAGTCTGGGAGGGACAGATCGTTCGCGTGGACGGGTCGGAAGTCTTCGTCGGGGCGCGTATGGTGGCCAAGGGGGTGTGCCAGAACCTCGACACCCTCGAACGCGAATACGAAGCGGCGAAGACCAACATGGCCGACGAGCTCGAGCGCTTTGCGGAGAACACTCTCGAGTATTTGCGGCGGGAGCGGCGGGTTGTGCTCGACGCCATCGCGCTTCCGGA
>CAXMLU010000369.1:0-3749 GCA_964194255.1 uncultured bacterium | reverse complement strand
GAGCTTGTACTTGCCGAGATCGAGTTCACGGGTGGCCATGCGGCGGTCGCCTCCTTGAGGCAGTTCCGGGGGTTTCCCCTACGCGGATAGTAACAACTCCAGAGGGCTGAATCATCCCCGTTACGCTCAGGGGCGATGGCAAAGGCTCACGGGGCGGAATTCTGGGAAAGGGCGCCGGCGTGAGAATCGTCGTACTGGGTGGGACCCGTTTCATAGGCAAGGCCATCGTGGCGGAACTGGTGGGCCAGGGCCACCAGGTCCTGGTTGTCCACCGGGGCCAGACCGAGCCGGCCGACCTTCACCGGTCGGTCGAGCACCTGCATGTCAGCCGGTCCGACCTCCACGACAAGGAGTACCGGCTGCAGGCCTGGCTCCCCGACGCGGCCGTGGACTGCATGGCCATGTCCCGTGACGACGCCACCTCCGCCCTGGCCGCCCTCCCCCAGGGCATCCGGCTGGTAGCGCTGTCCTCGCAGGACGTCTATCGCGCCTTCGCCTCGGTGTGGGCGGGCACCGTGAGCGACACCGTGCCCATCGACGAGTCCGCCGCGGCGCGGTCCGAGCCCGCGCCTGACCGAAACGAGCGTGCCGTCGACGAGAAACTCCACGTCGAGGACGAGTATCTGGCCCGCCGGGCGACCGTGCTGCGCCTGCCGATGGTGTACGGCCCCGACGACTACCAGCGCCGGGAGGAGTTCATCCTGCGCCGGGTCCGGGGCGGCCGCAGCCGCATTCCGATCGGGGCGGGCACCTTCCTGTGGTCGAAGGCCCACGTGGCGGATGTCGCGGTGGCCACCCGTCGGGCGTTGGAGGCGGACGTGATGATTGCCGGGGGCCACGTCTACAACGTGGCCGAGCAGACGACACCGTCCGTCGAGCTGTGGGCCAGACAGATTCTTGACGCGGCGGGAGTCGGTGACACTGAGCTCGTACACGTTGCCGACGACGTTGTGCCTGAGGACCTCCGCATCACCCGCTCGATTCGCCAGCACCTGCTCGTCTCGTCGGCGCGGATCCGGGCCGATCTCGAGTGGTCCGACAGCGACAGTGCCAAGGCCGTCAGCAGCTCGGTGGAGTGGCACCTGGCCCATCCGCCGACCGACCCCGACGCCGGCTTCGAGGCCGACGACCGGGCCCTGCCTAATTAATTAGTCCGCCTGGGGCCCTGTCCCACCGGTGGGGCAGGCTCCTCCGATCGGCGGGGACCCCGGCCCCGCCGCGGCCGTCGCGGCCGTCCTCGCTGACCGGCTCCTCCGCCGCGGCCGTGTCCTCGCCGCCGGCGAGGCCGCCCGACCAGGACGCGAACAGGGCGGCATAACGCCCTCCGGCGCTGAGCAGCTGCGCGTGGGTGCCGAGTTCGGCCAGGCCGCCCTCGTCCACGACAGCCACCCGGTCGGCCCGCTCGGCCGTCGAGAGGCGATGGGCGATCACGACCACGGTCCTGCCCTCCATGAGTTTGACCATGGCCTGCTCCACCACCGCCTCCGTGCCCGGATCGAGCGAAGAGGTCGCCTCGTCGAGCACCAGCACGTCCGCCCCGGTCAGCGCCGCCCGAGAAAGGGACACCAGCTGGCGCTCGCCGGCGGATAGGCGGGAGCCCCGTTCCCGTACTTCGGTATCGAGCCCGTCGGCCAGCGCTTCGAACCGGTCAAGCACACCGATCTGGGCCATGGCTTGGCGCACCTCGTCATCGGTCGCCCCGGCCCGGCCGAGGCGGACGTTATCGAGCACGGTGCCCTGGAACAGATAGCCCTCTTGGGGAACGACGACAATGCGCTGCCGCAGCGACTTGAAGGTGGCCATGCGCAGGTCGACACCGCCGTAAGTGATCGTGCCCTCGGTAGGGTCATAGAAACGGGAGATGAGCTTGGCCAGCGTCGACTTGCCCGCGCCGGTGGGGCCGACCAAGGCCAGTCGCTCCCCCACCGCCACGTGCAGGTTCACGTCGCTCAGCACGGGCGGCCCATCGCCGTACCTGAAGGCCACGTCCCGTACCTCGATGGCCCCCCGGGCAGGCAGGTCGACAGCACCGGGATGCTCCTTCAGCGGCGATCGGGTGTCGAGGAGCCCGAAGATCTTCGACAGCGCCGCTCCCGCTGACTGCACGGTGTTGTACACCTGGCTGAGCTGCTGAATCGGTTCAAACAGGTTGGTGAGATACAGCACGAACGCGGTGATGACCCCGACGGTCACTCTCTTCTCGTGATATAGCACCCCGCCCAACCCGACGACCAGGGCCATGCTGGCAATCCCCGAGAACTCCACCAGCGGGAAGTACAGCGCCTGGACCTTGACCGCCCGCATGTTCGCCGCGTACTGGGCCTGGTTGCGTTTGGAGAACCGTCCGACCTGGCGTTCTTCCTGCCCGAAGGCCTGGATGACCCGGACGCCGGAGAGACCTTCCTGGAGAGTCGACAGTGTTTGGCTGATGCGATCGCGGACGTCGAGGTAGGCCTTGTTGGAGGCCCGGCGGAACCACACGCTCGCCGCGATCACTACCGGCAGGCCGGCGAAGGAGATGACCGCCAGCAGCGGGGAGGTGGCGAGCATGACCGCGATGGTGAACACGACGAGGAGGATGTTGGTGACGAACAGCACCAGGCCGAGTTGGATCAACTCCTGGAGCGAGTCGATGTCCGAGGTCATCCTGGACACGAGGCGACCGGTCTGCTCTCGATCAAAGAACGCCATCGACATGGCCTGGATGTGGTCGAAGATGCGAATCCGCAAATCGCGGAGGAACTTCTCACCCACGCGGCTGACCAGGATGATCTGGGCCCGGGTCAGCACGACGGCGGTGAGGGCCACGGCCAGGTAGCCGATGGCGGCGCGGTCGATCGCCGCGCCGCTCTTGCCGATCAGTCCCTTGTCGATGCCGTACTTCACCAGCTGGGGTCCGGCCAGTACGGCGAGGGTCGAACCGATCATGACCGCGATGGCGGAGAAGACCTCGCCTCGGTACGGCCGCAACATCCGAAAGGCTCGACGCAGAACTTGCCGGGCCTGCTTGGGGGTCAGCCGGTCCTCATCGGTCAAGCCTCGGGGCGTGAGCCAACCCATTACGGCACCTCGCGAGCCGAGGGTATGGCCGTGCCCAGCCGGCGGGGGGACGGCTCGCCGGGGCGGCCCTCTTCCTCTGCCCGGGCCAGCACTTCCCGGTACCTTTCGTTGGTCCGGAGCAGGTGGTCGTGGGTCCCTTCGGCGATGACGCTCCCCTCATCAAGAAGGACGACCCGGTCGGCCAGCGCGATGGTGGCCGGCCGGTGCGCGATCACCAGCGTCGTGCGACCCTGCATGACCTCGGCCAGGGCGCCGCGGATCTCGTGTTCCTTGGTCGGGTCAACGGAGCTGGTGGCGTCGTCGAGGATCAGCACCCGCGGGTCAGCCAGGATGGCTCGGGCCAGGGCGATGCGCTGACGCTGACCGCCCGACAGAGAGAACCCTCGCTCGCCGAGCTCGGTGTCATAGCCGTCGGGCAGTTCGACGATGAAGTCGTGAGCGCCGGACAGGCGGGCGGCCCGTTCGACGTCGGCCTGCGTGGCCGTGGGGTCGGCAAAGGCGATGTTGCCCCTTACCGAGGAACTGAAGAGGAAGGTGTCCTCGAAAACGATCCCGACCGCTTGGCGGAGGTCGCTGAGGCGCAGATCCCGAACATCGGCCCCGTCGAGGAGCACCCGGCCGTCATCGACGTCATAGAACCGAGGAATCAGCCGGGCGACCGTTGAGGGGATCCCGATAGCTGGTCCACC
>CAXMLU010000368.1:0-1535 GCA_964194255.1 uncultured bacterium | reverse complement strand
TCGGAGTTGTGTATAACAGAGAGCTCGTCGCCCCCGATCGAAAGGAGGGCCGCGCGGCCCGCCGCCAGCAGCTCCACCGTCTCGGCGACGCCCGCTGGGTCGGCGGCGTAGCCGCGCTCGGCATCCACGGTGACGGGGATGTCGACGGCCGCGGTGAGAGCGGCAACATGCGCGGCCAGCTCTTCGCGGGTGACGTGCTGGTCGGCGCGGCCCAGGGTGGCGGCGAAACCCGAGCTCGTGGTGGCGAGGGCGGCGAAGCCGAGTTGCTCCAGGATGCGGGCCGAGCCGGTGTCCCACGGGTTCGGGATGACGAAGGTCCCAGACTGGTGGAGCTCATGAAAGCGACAGCGGGCGTCCGTGGTCATCGCACCTCGATCTCGAGCAGGATGGCGAGCAGGCTAGCCAGCGTCCGGCGATTCGATGGTCTCGCCGTAGGCGTCGCACTCGGCGTTGTCGCACACGAATCCCGAGTCAACGACGTTCGAGAGCTCCGCCGGGAGCGCCGTAACCCCGCAGTACGGGCAGATCGGAGCGCGTCCATCGCCAGCGTTCTCCCTTTCGTCCACCGGCATATCTTCCCAGGGAGTAGGCGGCGGCGATTACCTGACGACGTCGAATGGCACCCCCGGGAGGTGTGGGCTTGTGGGTCGAAGAAGATCTCGGCGTACCGCACGTTCTGCTCGTGGGCCCGGCGAAGGTACGCCCTGGCCAGATCCGCAAAGTCCTCGGCCGTCTGCAGGACCCCCATCCCTTCGTAGTAGCAGGCGAGGAAGGACGGCAAGTCGTCGAAGGCGTAGGCGGCGCTGGCGGCCACGTCGGCGTACGGGAGCGCCATCCGGTTGCGCTCAGCGAGTGCGAACTTCAGTTCCGGCTCCAGGGTGCCCTCGATGTGGACGTGCAGCTCCACCTTTGGTATGCCGCGAATGAACTCGGTCAACTCCGGGCTGGTCACCGACCCATATTTGCTCCGCCCGACCTCCGCGCACCAGGCGAGTCGCCCGGTCGGCGTTGGCCTGGCGCGGGCTACAGGCGGGCACTGGCTCGTGGAGAGGAGATCGCCGTGGTGACGTGGGACCAGTTCGCCAAGGTGCGACCCGACCTCGCGGCTATCGGGCGCTTGTTGCTCCCGCCGTGTGGCATCGCGTACCTTGGCACCACCCGGGGCGACGGCGGACCGAGAGTGCACCCGGTCTGTCCCGCGTTCGGCCGGCATCGCCAAAGCAGCATGACCTGCATCGCGACCCTCGATGCGTACTGCACGCTTTGCCTGGAACCGACGACGCCGAGTTCGTGATCCGCGCTCGGGTGACGTCGGGTAGTTCACGAAGTCACTCTGCATCGCCGCCCGGTGCGCCCGCACCCTGCGAGGTCAGCGGCGGCGACTGGCCACGAGGACGGGGATCTCCCGGTCGGTCCTCGTCTGGTACTCCGCGTAGGGCGGGTACGCGGCTACAGCCCGTTGCCACCATTCGGCGCGGTCCGCGCCGGTGACCTCGCGCACGTGGCCATCGAAGGGCTCGGGGCCGTCCTGGATC
>CAXMLU010000367.1:0-1849 GCA_964194255.1 uncultured bacterium | reverse complement strand
GAGCCGGTCGGCATCACCGCATTTCTCGTCCCCACCGACGCTCCTGGTTTTGACGTCCCGTTCATGTGGTGGACGTTCAACATGCCCACCGATCACGCCGAGGTGACTCTCACCGACGTGCGCGTCCCCGCTTCGGCCGTATTCGGCGAGGTTGGCGGCGGTCTGTCCCTTGCTCAGCATTTCGTGCACGAGAACCGGATCAGGCAGGCGGCCTCCGGCGTCGGCGCGGCTCAATACTGCGTCGATCAGGCAGTGGCGTATGCCAAGAGCCGGATCACTTTTGGCAAGGCGTTGGCCAGCAACCAGGCCATCCAATTCCCCTTGGCCGAGCTCCACACCGAGTGCGAGATGGTCAGGACTCTGGTTTACAAGACGGCGTCGGCCCTCGACCACCACCACCATCTCGAGGTCAGCGACCGGGTGTCCATGTGCAACTTCCGGGCCAACCGGCTGGTCTGCGAAGCGGCCGATCGAGCCATGCAGGTTCACGGCGGACTTGGCTACTCCCGCCACATGCCATTCGAGCACATCTACCGCCATCACCGCAGATACCGCATTACCGAGGGCTCCGAGGAGATCCAGATCAGAAAGGTCGCCGGCCGGCTGTTCGGGTTCACCGGCGGGACAACCGTTCGGCCGTAGAAAGCTTCGCCGTCGGCTCGGCCGCCAAGACGGCTGCCCTCACTCGATCGACTGCCCCTGCCAGACCCGCATCGCGGTTGCCGCCCGCAAGCTCAGGATCATCGACGCCGATATCGCCGTCGGCCTGTCACTTTCACTCACTAGGCCGTCGGCTTCGACCGCAAGATCCCGACACCGACTTCGACACCCTCGACCTGCCCGGCACCGGGACCCTGCCCATCGGACGCGAGGGGGCCACCCGTTCCGAGGGGGCTCGTAACGCCCAACAACCCCGCCAATTCCTGCGGACCCACACCAAATCACAGGAAAGCTGACACGCTCGCCGTCGCCCCGCCGACACAGTCAACAACCACAGCACCGGACTGGCCCAGCGAGGACGCCCAACTATCCGCGACGGCTGGCGTCCCTCGTCCCGCCAGGTACGGAGAAGTTCAATCACGCCCGCAAGGTTGCAGAGTGTGATTGTCGCGTGACTGTCGCGATAGTCCCGCGTGAGCACTCACACGGGATCGAGGGTGTTGCCTTAACCCGCCGCGCACCGAGCGTCATCGCTATAGCACCCCGTAGTGACGCGTGACCGGATGAGCGGGACGATTGTGTTCGTCGTCGCGATGGGCGAGAGAACCAGCACCATCGCCTTCACTTTCCTGCACACACCGCCGCCACGGCCACGCCAGCGAGTGACCTCTGTCCGAACCTGGCTAGCCAGCCGGACCACGATGACTTCGACCACCGTCGTCATCGACGCCGGAGCCCCACCCGCCAGTGGCCGGCGACCATCCGGCCCCGGGAGTTTGTGTGGCCGGGCCGGGACCCCGTGTTTTCTCGCCCTCAGAGCCGCCCTGGAGGCCGGTGCAGCCACGCCGACGGGTTGATGCGCTCCTCTCGGCGAGGTCGAGCTTTGCGGCTTGCGGACGTTGTCGACACCCTCCGCCCGGCCGCCGTCGCCCACCTCGATGTCCCCGCCGGGCTGCCACACTGTCGGGGCCTCGCCGGCCGGGCTTGCCCCGCGCCGCGCTCGGTTCCCCGGCCCGCCCCCGCCGCCCCTCCTCCCTGACCCCAACCCGCCCCTCCTCCCTGCCCCTACCGCTCCCCGTCCCGACCTGTGCCCTCTCCCGACCCTTCCCCTCACCCGACCTCCTCGCCCCCATCCCGTTTCCCCTCCCGATCAACAAATGAGCGTCACAGACTGGCCGTGTCCGTTACC
>CAXMLU010000366.1:0-5918 GCA_964194255.1 uncultured bacterium | reverse complement strand
GTGCCGGTAGATGGTGTGGGTGTGGCCCCCGCACACTTCCATGAACTTGAAGTGGTCATCACCGGCCAACCCGGTGATCTGCGAGACCAGGGCCCGGGCGGCGGCCGGGTCGCGGTACTCGTCGACAAATTTCACGCGGCTCGGAGCCCCTCTCCCGACCCTGGGGCCAACCGGTCAGCCAGGAGACCGCGGCCCTGCTTGAGCACCTCCCCTAGCGTCGACAATCCGCCGGCCAGCATGTCCCGGACCTCCTCGGACGACGAGATCGTGGACCACGCCGCTCGCAGCTCCTGGTATCCCTCGTCTCCGGCCTTGGTGCCGAGCACATAGCCGAGAACAAACCCGATGACCGTTCCCATCTCTCACCCTCCTATTTCGATGCTGGACATTCGGAGCGCATCCACTTCGTCCGTGTAGGCCTGTCCCATCAGCTGCAGGCCCTCGAGGGCCAGCTCGGCCTCCCGCTCATCGATCTTCGACATGGCGAAACCGACATGGATCAACACCCAATCGCCGATCACGAGGTGCTCGTCCTCCAGGAGACCGATGTTGATCGTCCGGCGGACGCCGGCCACATCCACGCGCGCCAGCTGGTCGTTGGTCGACACCAGCTCGACCACCTGACCGGGGATTCCTAAACACATGGCTCGTCCTGCCTTCCTCTAGACCCGCTAGGCCCGGTACTCGATCAACTCGAGCACCAGCTCGTCTCCACCGGTAGTCTCCACATCGGCACCACCACATGTAGGGCACACGTCCACGTACATATCGTCGGACTCGAAGTCGGCGCCACACGATCCGCACCGTTGTCGGATGGGAAGAATGACCAGCTCCGCCTGCGCATCCTCGGCCACGCTGCCTGCCGCGGCCATCGCGAACGACTGGCCGAAGGCCTCTGCGTGCACGTGATGGAGTCGTCCGACCCGCACGCGCACCCGCGCGACGGGCCGGTCGCCGGCGCGACGCTCGATGGCGTCCACGATGGATGCGCACATGCCGAGCTCGTGCATCAGTCCCGTCCCGCGATGACTTCGATACGCACCTTCACGTCGGGATAGACCTTGAGGGTCAGGATCTTCGGTGGGTCAAGGTCGAAGTCCTGGATGTCGAAGATCTTCTCGCCCGTCATCCGGAGCGTACGGTCATCGACGGCGGTGAGGTTGATCTCTCCGTCCACGTTGCGGGTCACCCCGTGAAAGGTGAGATCGCCGCGGACGGCATACTGCCCATTTCCGTCCGCCTCCTTCATCTCCGTCAGGACACCGCTTAGGGTGGGAAAGCGGCGGGCGTTGATGCGCCGTCGCATCTCGCGATCGTAGAGCCCGTTGCCCGACGACATCCGCTCGACGGGCAACTCCAGCTCCGCTTTCGGGGTCACGGAAAGATTGACCCGCCCGCCGCCCTGAATCTCGAGCTCCAGCCACCCCTCCAGACCGGTGGTCTCGGAGTGAATGGGATGCAGGCTCGAGCGGGCCTCGATCCACACCCGCGAGCGATCTGAATCAATCTCGTACCTTGCCACCCTGCGCTACATCTCCCGAATCTTGAGGTAGCGGGCCAGATCGGGAAGCGACTTCACCAAGAGGCCCGCCACGGCCGCCAGGAGAAGGGACAGGAAGAAACGCCGGATCACGTGAGTTCTCCTTTCGCGGCCAAGGCCGCATGGTCGTCAAGCAACATCATCACGGTCTGCACGGCCTCGTCTACGGCCGCCGCCACCGGTTCCGACAGCCCGATGCCGTCGTCCAGGGTGGCTGGCTGGCAGCCCACTACGAGGACCCGGCCCACCTGCCCGCCCAGGTCGCCCAGCATCGACAGCACCGCGGCCGGGTCGAGCCCGTGCGCGTCCATGACGCCGGGACCGTCATCATCAAGTTCGGGCTCGAACACGCACACCGTGCCGGGCGGATCGTCGGTGGGGAGGGCGTCGACCAGGATGAGAGTGTCGTAGCCGTCGAGCAGCTCGTAGGTGAGGTGAACCCCGCGGATCCCGAAGTCGGCCACCTTGACGCCCTCAGGCACCGGAAGACGGGCGAGGCGGTTGGCCACCTCGACGCCGAAGCCGTCGTCGGAGAGGAAAATGTTGCCGATCCCGGCGACGAGCACCCGCGACGTCGGCGTCATGCCGGGCAATCCAGTGGTTCGATCTCATCGGGATGGAAGTACAGGTAGCGGCCGTGCCACTCGTAGAGATCGGCGGCCGGGTCATCCTCGGGGATCACGGCGACGTGATTGTTGCCGTCCACGTCGAGGAACACTCCCGCCACCACCGCCGTTCGTCCGGCCAGGAACAGGTCGTGGGCGTCGGCCCGTCGTCCCGGCCGGAGTCGCACCCGGGAGCCTTTCCGAACCTCGACCGGGCCGATCCAGATCGTGTCCGTCCACGGATTGACCTCGGCGTCGACGCCGGGATCCCACCACGGGACCTGTTCCTCGTCTGGCCCGGCGGCGCCGGCGGGGGGGCGAAGCGGCCGCACCGCGCCGTGCAGGCGTTCGAGCGTCTCCTCCGACATGCCGTCGCAGCGATCGATGATGGCCGCCGCCCTCGGATCGGTGCTTCTGGCCTCCGCCTTCTCCTCGTCGGTCAGGGTCATGACCCGAAGGGCGAGGATTTCGTCGATCTCGGTGGCATCGCAGAAGTCGCCGTCGCTCTCCGGGGCGATCTCGGGATAGTCGTAGAGGATGATCGGCGACGACAGCATCACGTCCCGGCTCCCCTCGTCTCCGACGAGCACGGGAAAGGTCCGCTCGCTCGCGCACGTGGCGACGGCCGGCCGGGCGAACTCCGGCGGGTCGAGCTGGGAGAGGAACACCCCGCCGTCGACGGCAAGCAGCGTGTGGACCGCTACCAGCGAGTGACGCACGACCTCGTCTCGTCCGGTGGCCGGTCCGGACCACGCGGTCAGGTTCTCCACGTCCACCCGCATCTTGACCAGCGGATAGGGGCCGTCCACTTCGCTGGCTGTGATGCGGACGATGCCCCAGACCGGCCACCGCCTCCTGACGATGCGCCCCGCCACGGCTCCGTCGCTGGCCGCAAGGGACTCCTCGATCGCAGCTTCGTCCAGTTCGATGCCCACGGACTGGGGCGAGCCAACGAGCGAGCGGATCGTGACCGAAGGGATGTCGATGTGGTGCTCGACCGCCTCGTCCCAGGTGGTCCACGTCTGGCCGTCGACCGTGAGCGACGGCACCGGCTCGAAGCCGCCGTCGACCGCGGCCTCGACCACACGGGCCTGGACCTGCAAGCAACGCACGCGGATGTCGAGCACCGTGTCATCACCGGCCTCGACGATGCACTCGGTTCGCATGGACCAGGGATCGGATCCCTCCGCTTCGCTGAACGGACGGGGGGCCAACACGCCGAACTGCCATCGGCACTGGTTCTTCCGCGCCGAAGCCCGGTACGGGTAGAGGACGTAGCCCTCGTACACCACCGCGTCGGCGACGGCGCGCGCCCGCTCGAAGCGGCCGTCCAGCGACACAGCCGGGCTGGCCGAGGAAGAGAAGGCCGCACTCACGATTCCCCCGCCTCCTTCAGGAGCGCCTCGATGGCTTGCTCCCAGGTAGGCAACGCCCGGCGGGCCTTGAACCTCTGCAAATCATCGATCGTCTCGCGCTGCAGACGAAGCCAGCCGCTGTTGGGGAAATACCGGTCCATCATGTCCCGCCATACCTGCACGGGCAGGCGGTACGTCGCCTCGCTGTGCCACGCCACCGGCTCCACCACGACGCCCTGCTCGCCGCGCGAGAAAACCGTCCCGGAGAAGAGCAGCAGCAACGGAATCTCACCGTCGCCCAGGGCGTGGAGGTACTTGGCCGCGGCCACCTCAAAGTCGTAGCTGCACGTCACTGGCACGTCGACCTCGGTAGTGGCCGTGAAGCCGGGCACGGTCGTCGCCACATGCATCCAAAGGAAAGGCCGCAGCGACTTCGACCACTGCGGGGTCTCGCCGAAAAGCTCGAACAGACGCTCCTCTTCTTCGGGCGAGTAACGGCGTTTTTGCGGCTCGATGCGGAGCTGACCCCGAAGGGCGATGGCGTGAACGGACGCGCCCGACGCCTCGGTGATCCCCAACCGCAGCATCAACGTCGGGACGGCCGCGTACGGCTCAACGACCGCGTCCAGGACTTTGATGTCCAGATCAGCCATCGGTCACCGGCTTGGCTCGGGACCGAATCCCGTCAAAATACGAGGCGATCTTGTGGTGCACGTCGGAGCCTCCATCGAAGCCCCGCCACAGCAGCCGCAGATGCCCCACAAGTTCGTAGCAGGCGTCAATCGGGACGATGTAGCCCTCGACCCCGTCGTCGCCAGTACGCACCAGGAGGGCCTCCACATCCGGTTCGAGGCTGGCCAGCACCGGATGCGTCGCCACCATCGACTCCCAGGTTGATAGGTCGAGCAGCGACTCGGTGGCCCCAGCCGGACTTGGATAGAAAGCGGTGACCTGGTCCATGTCGGAGTTGAAGAAGAAGAACGCCACCGCCACCGGGATCTGCAGCGACTCCCACTCCGCCGATGAGAGGGCTGATGACGGCAGGAACAGGTAGCGGTCAGGTATGGCGCGGTAGCGGCCACCGGCCGCGCCCGCTTGCGTGAACAGCAGGTAGCAGGGCCGGCAGGTGCACATGATGCTACGGCCCTCGAGGTTCACCACGTGACTGTGCTCGTCGGAAACCGGCTCTGCGCACATGTCGCAGCACTCCCCCGGGCGCGGCCGCGCCTCAGGCGGGCGCATGATCCGCTGCAGCACGGAGAACTGCGTCTCGCTCACGCGCTCACCGCGATCTGGACCCGGCCGTTGGCGCCCTCGAGTAGCGGGAATGGCTCCAAATGCAGCGCCCGGCCATCCAGGCTTCGTCCGGCCAGCCGGACGTCGAAGGCCGCCAAGCACAAGGAACACCGCAGCACCTCGCCGTCGAGGACCGAGCCCGACAGCGAGGAGCCGCACGATGGGCAGGCGTCGTCGTAGGCGTAGAGCGTGCCCTTGGCCCGGCATACCACCAGCGATCGGCCCGACAGTTCGATCGAGGCAACGGCGCCGCCGTCGAGGGCAGGCAGGGCATCGAGCTGGGCCCACCCGTTGGCAGCCGCGACCGGCTTCTTGCCCAGCGCGATCGGTGTGCTCACCGCCGGCTGGGGCACGCCTACCCCTTTCCCCTCCTCATCCAACACCTCGATGGCGGTCATCTCGGGGGCGGCTTCGAAGATGGCGCGCTCCACCGCCAGCTTCAATGTCACCGCCGAGGACGGGCAGCCGTCGCAGCTTCCGAGCATGCGCAGACGCACCACGCCGGTCGCAATGTCCACGTCCTCGAGCGAAACATTCCCACCGTGGGACCCGAGGTAGGGGCGAACACTGGCGAGCGCGTTCTCGACGCGCGTCGTCACATCGTGGGGGTGAAGGTCGTGCACGATGAGCAGGCTGGCCACCAAGTCATCATCGACCAGGCGGGCCACCACGTCCGGCCCGCCGACGTCGACGACCCGGGCGAGGGCGGCACCATAAAGCTCGGTGATCAGCCGCATCGCCTCTTCGATCTTCGCCCAGGCCTCCGGGGGCGCGTGCGAACGCAGGTCGTCGAGCAATTGCTCGATGCGCTCGCCTGTGGTCCGGAGGTTCGAGGCTGTCACCTCACTCGTCAAAGGGGTTGTTGACCATGGTCGGGGAATGCAGCTTCTTCAGCGTCTTCCCCTTGCCCAGGTACATGTGGACGCCGCACGGCAGGCAGGGATCGAAGGAGCGGACCGTCCGCATGATGTCGATGCCCTTGAAGTGCTCGAGGTCGTTCTCCTCGAAGATCGGCGTATTGACGACGGCGTCCTCGTACGGGCCGGGGGTGCCGTAGACGTCGCGGGGGTTGGCGTTCCACGGTGTCGGCGGATAGGGGTGGTAGTTGGCGATCTTGCCGTC
>CAXMLU010000365.1:0-1959 GCA_964194255.1 uncultured bacterium | reverse complement strand
CTTTCCCGATCCGATGTTGCAGACGCCGGCCGGCCGCAGCCTCGGTCTGGTCATCGCCGGCGATGACGGTCTGTCGCACATGCGGGGCATGGGCCGTACGGTGTCTGCCCGGGCCTTCGGCCACAATGGCGCGGCCGGTCAGGTGGCATGGGCTGACCCTGATACGGGGCTCTCCTTCGTGTACCTGACCAACGGGATAGACCAACATCTCATCCGCCAGTACCGGCGGGGTACGGCCGTCGCCAGCCTGGCCGGGCAGTGCGCAGCGCCCTCTTAGCGGCCTGAGCTTGGCACCTCTGGAGGCGAGACCCGCAAGATCGGGTACGACCCGCGTGTACAGTCCACCATCTGGTGGACGGAAACCCACACTCGTTGATCGTGGCATCGGTGATCTCGTCGCGACAAGGTGTTACGTGAGGGTGGTCCCCGCCGTCTGCGTCTCTGCGAGCCAGTCATGAAGGTGTCGTCGCTGCTCGTCGCCCAGTGAAGTGAACTCCAACCGCATCCTATAGAGGTGCTCTCCCGGAGCGATGGCGCAGCTCACCACCTGTCCGATGGCCATCACTGGAGAACCCCAGGGGCCGGGAATCCCCACGAACGCCCGTCCGCCGGGCGGGAAAGGATCGCTGCAGCGCACGAGCGCCCCGCCCTCAGAAAGATCGACCGTGACGGCGCGGATCGGGGTGTCCGAACCGTCAATCTGCTCCAACTCGATTTCGACCACAATCGGGACCCGGGGATAGAAGCGCCGATCAAGGGTGGCCGCCAAGCGCAGGGCCAGCCCGTCGGGGGGCGAAGAGGCCATCACGGTCCCCTCCACGGTCATCTCCGCACGGCCGACGGTCATGACGACGGGAGCGCCCAGGGTTACCGGTCCAACAGGCCTTCCGGCGCGCAGCAGCGCGTCGCGTCCCTCAATAGAGGCAAGCGTGAAGTGTCGGACCGGCATAGACCGGCGAACCGAGCCGGGCACGTCAAGGGTTACGGGCTCGCCCACCGCGACAAAATAGGTTCCGGCCAACTCACCACCCCGTCTCGCGGCATGGCATGTTTTCTGAGTCGGCCACGCCGAGGCAGACCTGAGCAGCAGCGAGGATGCATGTCCGCGTTTCCCCGAGAGCCATCCCCGATGACCGCTCGCTGCTGCCGACGCAGGCGACGCTAGCTAGCGCAAATGTTTCGTTGTGACAACTCTACGACCTGAACCGTTCACGTCAATTGGGCCAGCGGCTGAACGGTAGCCGACGGCTCCGTCCTGCCCCTTCCCCAGCGCCGGAGGGGCAAGCACACGCCAGCTCTGTCCGGCCCCGCCGCGTCCGCCCACTTGAGTACTCGGCGGTCGTCGGTCAGATACAGGATCTGCATGCCCTCGGCCTCTCGTTCCAGGAGATCCAGCAATCCCCACACCATTTCGTCCGGCAGCAATGCGAACGCGTCGTCAACGACCACAGGAGGACGGGGAACACCGGGCACAGGGTCTCCGAGGAACAGAAGCGACCGGATTACTGAACCGAGACCAGCGGTCCGATCAAACTCGTCGCCGTCGTGAGTGTCCGCAGGTTGTTTCTGGTCAAGCGCAAGCCCCTCCGTTGGGGAGCCTGCCCCACCTTCCTCCTGCGCCCGGCGTTCCTCGGCCGCCGCACTGGCCGTCACGGCCCGCTGGACCCTGGCCTCGCAGGTACGCAACTCGGCGATGGCGGAAAACGCCGCGGCCCGAGCCCCGCGCAACTGGCTCTCGGCCTTGGCCAGCCGAGCTGTTCCCTCGGCGCCCGCAATGACGTAGTCGGCGAACGACACGAATCCATGACTGCCCAGAAGGCGGCTCTCGGCCTCCCTGGCTCGTTCGAGGCGCCGCCGAGTCAGCCGGTGGAAGGCGCGGTGGTCCGCATATTCGGCGGCCCTGACCACATCGTTGTGGGCTTGTTCGATCGCGCTTCGCCGGTCGGGCGTCAGCGGCTC
>CAXMLU010000364.1:0-5141 GCA_964194255.1 uncultured bacterium | reverse complement strand
GGCCAGCGGGGTCGGCATGGCCCAGTACTGCATCAATGAGGCGGTGGCCTACGCCCGCCAGCGGATCACGTGGGGCAAGGCATTGTCGACGAACCAGGCCATCCAGTTCCCGCTGGCTGAACTGCACACCGAATGCGAGATGGTGCGAAACCTGGTGTACAAGACGGCGTGGCACCTGGACCGGCAGCACCATCTCGAGGTGAGCGCCCAGGTGTCGATGTGCAACTACCGCGCCAACCAGCTGGTCTGCGAAGCGGCCGACCGGGCCATGCAGGTGCACGGCGGAATCGGTTACACGCGGCACAAGCCGTTCGAGCACATCTACCGCCACCATCGGCGCTATCGCATCACGGAGGGATCGGAGGAGATCCAGATCCGCAAGGTGGCCGGGCATCTCTTCGGTTACTTGCGGTGATCCGCGTCCTGACACTCAACATCTGGAACCTGATGGGCCCGTGGCGGGACCGCCGATCCGAGATCGTGGCGTGGATCGACCGGCTGGAACCCGATGTCGTCTGCCTCCAGGAGGTGATCCAGAACGCCGACGGCCGCAACCAGGCGGACTGGATCGCAGCCGCGGCGGCGGGTGACTGGCAGGTCGCCCCCGGCCCGGCCTGGACGTTCGCGGATGGCGGATGGTTCGGCAACGCCGTGCTATCCCGATGGCCCATCGACGTCACATCGGTCACACTGCTGCCCTTCGAGCCGCGCCCCGACGACGAACAACGGGGGCTGCTCCACGCCCGCACCAGTGGCATCGACGTGTTCTGCACCCATCTCAACTGGCGTTACGAAGACGGGCTGATCCGGGAGCGCCAGGTGGCCGCCATCGTCCAGACCATCATGTCGCTGGCCGACCCGGCCTCGCCGCTACCGCCCATCCTGGCCGGCGACATGAATGCAGAACCCGACTCCACCGAGATGCGTTATGTAGCCGGGTTGACCTCGCTGGCGGAGTACAGCACGTACTTCCAGGACGCGAGGCGGGTCGCCGGCGGCAAGGGTCCCGGGTGGACGTGGGACAACCGCAACCCTTTCGCCAACTCCGTCCACGAACCGGATCGGCGCATCGACTACATCTACGTCGGCTGGCGCCGGGACTCCGGGGCGGGACGGGTCGAGGGGGCGCGGGTGGTCTGCGACCGGGCGCTCACCGGCACCTTCGCGTCTGACCACTTCGGCCTCCTCGCCGAGGTCATGAGCTGATCGGCCGGCCGTCTAGATATGCGCGGAGTCCGAGAAGCGAATGAGCTGCCAGGGGGTATCGGAGCGGCTGCGGCGCCATTCGGTGATGGAGGTGTTCTCCACCCAGA
The DNA here is from genome assembly GCA_964194255.1 of uncultured bacterium. Taxonomy (GTDB): domain Bacteria; phylum Actinomycetota; class Acidimicrobiia; order Acidimicrobiales; family CAXMLU01; genus CAXMLU01. The sequence goes on along the minus strand of CAXMLU010000364.1, from coordinate 3,828 downwards.
GTTCGACGCCTTGGCCATAGTCAGGGAGACGCAGGAAGGAGACCAACGAACCCTGGACGATGCCGCCGTGACTCACGATGACGACCGTCTGTCCGGCGTGCACGGTTGCCAACCGGTCGAGGGTAGCGCCGACCCGCCCCATGAAGCCGGCCCAGCTCTCGCCGCCTGGTGACAAAGGCCGGTGCGGGTCGGTCCGCCAATCGGGGGCCCCGTAGCGCGATTCGAACTCGACCCAATCCAGACCGTCGGACTCGCCGGGGTGCAGTTCGCAGAGATCGCAGTCACGGGCGATAGGCAATGTCCCACCCCCGATCGCGGGGGCGATGATTTCGGCTGTCTCGACGGCGCGCGGCAACACGCTGGTGAGGATCACGCTGGCGTCGCTCAACTCGCCGGTGCGATGAAGGCGCTCGCGCAGCGCTTCCGCCTGGTGGCGACCGTGGTCGGACAGGCCGGTGCAGCCAGCATGGCCGCCGATGACCTGGCGCACCGTCGCCATCGATTCCCCGTGACGGACGAATACGAGGCGAGTCGGCGCGGCGGGCATGGAGGGGACCTTACCGGCGCCGGGAACTGTTGCGTCCGCAATCTGTTCCCTCGCAAACACGTCTCTCGCAACTATCCTCGTCGTGATGACGACCCGGCCCGACGAGCGGCGCTTGCAGGCCTGGGAGCGATTGCTGCGAACCCATCGCGCCCTGCTCAGGCAGCTCGAGCAGGAGCTCAAGGACGAGCGTGATCTCCCGCTCGCCTGGTACGAGCTGCTGTTGCGCCTGGCTCGGACGCCGGACGGCCGGCTTCGCATGCACGAGTTGGCGCAGTCGCTTGTGCTGACGCCGAGCGGTCTGACTAGGCTGGCCGACCGGCTGGAGACCGCCGGCCTGATCAGGCGGGAGAGTTGTCCTACGGATCGGCGCGGCGCGTTCGCCATCCTGACGCCCGACGGCCGGGCTCGTCTGCGCCACGCCGCGCCCATTCATCTTCGGGGCATCGATCAGCACTTTGGCCGCCACCTGTCCGACGATGAGGCGGCGCAGCTTTCCCGTGTCTTCACCAAGGTCCTCATCGCCCTGGGCGAGGACGAGGACGCCTGCTCGGCGTAGCACCGCTCAAGCCGTCGGCGAGTCTGTGGGTTACGGTCACGAATGATGCGCGCCGTCGTTCTCAACGGACCCCACGATGTGACCGTCGAGACCGTGCCCGACCCGGTCCTGCCGGGCGCGGACGGCGCCATCGTCCGGGTGGAGTGCAGCGGGATCTGTGGCTCCGACCTGCATGCCTATGAGGGCCACTACGGCGGGGCCGGCCTCCACCTCGGTCATGAGTTCATCGGAACGGTCATCGAGGTCGGTCGGGACGTCCGGGACGTCGTCGCCGGCGACCGCGTCCTCGCGTCCGGCGTGATCGGCTGCGGCCGCTGCCGAGGCTGTCGGGCCGGCAACCCGATCGCCTGCGAGCGAGGCGGGCCCAAGGTGTTCGGCATGGACGTGAACCTGCCCGGTGGACAAGCCGAAGCCGTTGCTGTACCGGCCGCCGACCACGCCTTGCACCTCATCCCTGATGCGATCACCAACGAGCAGGCCGTCCTCCTCACCGACATCCTTCCCACCGGTTACATCGGCGCAGTGCGAACCGACATCGCGCCGGGCGACACGGTGGCCGTCATCGGCCTCGGCCCGGTCGGTACGTTGGCCGTACAGTCCGCACAGCTCCTCGGCGCGGCGCGCGTGCTCGGTGCTGACATGGTCGCGGCGCGCCTCGACAACGCCGAGCGTCTCGGTGCCGTCCCAGTCGACGCATCAGCGGGCGACGCCGTCGCCCAGATCCTCGATCTCACGGGCGGGCTGGGCGCCGACGCGGTGATCGAAGCGGTCGGGTCGGACTCCACCGTCACCGACGCCATCTTTGCCACCCGAGCAACGGGAACGGTGTCGATCATCGGCGTAAACCTGAACCTGGCCTTCCCCTTTCCCCTCGCGTTGGCATTCCTTCGCAACCTCACCGTCCGGGCCACCTTCGCCCCGATTCCCTCCACCTGGCCGGCGCTGATACCGCTCATCGCCAATGGTCGACTTCATCCCGAAGGGGTGATCACCCACCGCCAGGGCCTCTCGGAGGCGTCGGGCGCCTATCGGATGTTCGCCAACCGCGAGGACGGCTGCCTCAAGGTGCTACTGGATCCCTCTCGCTGAGACATTGCGGCCCAGGGCGGGGCGGGGGCCGTGGGGACGGCCTGCGGCGGCCGGGCTCGAACTACCCGGCGCCCGCGTCCGACCCCGAGTTGTGCGCGTCTCCCTGCACGGCGCGCAGCCATGGCTACGCCCGCAACTCGGGGGCGCCGGATATCACGCCCGGCCGTGATCGCTAGCGAGTCGGCGTGCGGTGCGCCTTCGGCGCCAGAATCACGTGTGGCGGGTGATGTAGCCGCGATCGCGGAACACCCGCAGCATCCGGGCCAGATAGAACACCGAGGCGGCGGCGCACACGGCACAGCTCACCGACGCCAGACCAAGCTGACCCCACGGCACGGAGTGACCGGCGAGCACATCGCGAGCCGCCGAGAACACATGGGTGGTCGGGAGCAGGTGCGCGATCGGCTGGAGCACACCCGGCAGCGCGCTTACCGGGTAGAAGACGCCGGACAGCGGCATGAGCATAGCCAGCAGACCCCAGGCGAGGATCTCCGCACCCTGACCGACGCGCAGGATCAGGCCGATGACGACCAACCCGACCGACCAACCCACCAACAGCAGGATGGCCACGATGGGGATCAAGGCCAACCCGACGTCGGTGATGTGAAAGGCGAAGAGGATCAGCGCCACGACCGCCACCGTGCTGACCCCGAGCACGAGCTTGGCCAAGCCGAAGAGCATGACTCCGGCCACGTATTCAACCTCGCGTAGCGGGGTGACCATCAGGTTGAGCAGGTTCCGGGACCAGGTCTCCTCCATGAACCCGGTGGCCAAACTGATCTCGGCCTGGAACACCACGTGGAAGAGGAGGATGCCGGCCAGAAGGAAGGCCACACCGCGCTGGCCGGCGCCGGACTGGCGGCCGAAGTACACGCCCAGCGAACCGAACAGGACGGCATCGACGACGGGCCAGAACACCACGTCGAACCAGCGCTGCGGAGCCCGCTGGAGCACGTAGGCGTGACGGCGCGCCACCGCTCGCACGCGGAGCCAAGCCAGGCCGTTCAGCATGCTTCCTCGCCTTCGGCGGCGAGATGGATGAACACGCCTTCGAGGTCATCGCGGCCGAAGCGCGTGGCCACCTCGGCGGGCGAGCCGTCGGCGACCACCCGCCCACCGGAGACGAAGACGACTCGCTCGCAGAGCCGCTCGACCTCCATCATGTTGTGGCTGGTGACCAGCAACGCCGTGCCTTCCTCGGCGCAGACCCGGGACAGGCCGGTGCGCACCCTCAAGGCCACATCGGGGTCAAGGGACGCGGTGGGTTCGTCGAGGATCAGCAGACGGGGCCGGTGGAGCGTGGCCTTCACGATGCCGACAAGAGTGCGCTGCCCCGACGAGAGCTCGTTGCCCATGTTTTTCGCGAGGTGGGTGATGCCGAAGCGCTCGAGCCCCCGGTCGACCTCGGGTCCGGGATTCCGCAGCCCGTAGAGCCGGCCGAACATGAAGAGGAACTCGCGCACGCGCAGGCGTTCGGGGAGCGGAAGGTAACCGGCGGCGAAGCCGACCTCGCCGGCCGCCTGGCTGCGCTGCTTCGGAAGACGGAAACCGGCGATCTCCACCCAGCCCTCGTCCGGCGTCACCACACCCAGGAGCATCATCAGCGTGGTGGTCTTGCCGGCCCCGTTGGGGCCCA
>CAXMLU010000363.1:0-1740 GCA_964194255.1 uncultured bacterium | reverse complement strand
AGGCGGGCGACCGCTCGCGTCTGGCTGGTGCTGCGCCCGCTGACGGGAACCACCACCTCGACATCGACGACGCTGCCGGTCGGGGCGTACGAAAGGTATTGCGCCGTTGCCCAGACGGTGGGCCGGCCGGTAACGGCCTCGATGGCGACGATCCCGGCCGCCAGTCCGCACCCTCCGAACAGGAAGAGGCCAGGGGTCGACACGCCACGCGTGACCTCCATCTGGAACCGGAGCGGGTCCTCGGTGGCCTCCAGGCCGAGAAAGGTTCGAGCGTCCATCGGGCCGGACCCTATCCGGGCTGGCTCGAGGCCGAACGCAGCGCAACACCCAGCACTGCCTCCAGTTCGAGCAGAGCCGCGTCGGGGTCACCGACCTTGATGGTCGTCATCCCCATGTCCCGGGCCGGCTTCAAGTTGATGCCGAGGTCGTCCAGGAAGACCGCTTCCTGCGGCGCGATGCCGAGCAGATCACAGGCCATTTGGTAGAAGCGCGGGTCGGGCTTGCGCACCCCCACCCGGCTGGACTCGACGACGACGTCGAACAGCTCGAGCACTTCGCCCATCCGATCGGCGTTTGGCGAGAGGACCGAAGCCGTCTCCTCGGGACCTGCGAAGTTGTTCGTGAGCATGGCCGTGCGCAGGCCGGCCTCCCGGCACCGGCGTAGGGCCTCCACCATCTGTGGTCGGATCTCGCCCGCCAGGAGTGACATCACCTCCGCCGCCACCAGGTCCCCGCCCGCCGCGCTGGCCTCGGCTTCGAAGAGGGCACAGAACTCATCGAAGCTCACCGCGCCTCGTTCGAGGGCAGCCCAGGCGTTGGAGTCCGGGTTGGTGGCGTTCAAGGTGCGGATGAAGCCGTCGACCAACCCGTGCTGGCTCTCGTAGCGGGCGAAGGCAGCAAACGGGCTCGAGAGGATGACGCCGCCGAAGTCCCACAGGGTGGCCGTGATCACCGCGCCCTCGCTATCCCAGGAAGTCACGGGCCAGCGCGTCCCACATCTCGGTGCTGAGCCGGAGCGACCCCTGATCCACTCGTTCGTCATCGCCGTGGAACATGGAGCCGAAGCGCTCGAAGTCAATGCGCCCACTGAACAGGCCGAATCCATATGCCGGCACACCGAGACGGCGGAAGAACCTCGCATCGGTGGCGCCGACAGTCAGGAACGGGATGGTGCTCGATCCGGGGACCATGCCCGCGGTGACCCGCGAGATGGCGTCCCACAGTGGGGTGTCGATGGGCGACGAGCTCGACGGGTCGTTCGAGAATTCGGTGATCTCCACCGACGGGGCGAGATCCACCCCGATGGCATCGAGCAGCAGGTCGCGGACCTCTTGGCTGGACTGGGCGGGCAGCGTTCGGATGTCGACTTCCAATTCGACCCGATCGGGAATGACGTTGGTCTTGGTACCCCCGTGCACCACAGTCGGAGCAAAGGTGGTGTGCGTGCAGGCATGCGCCTGACGGGCGAGGCCGAGGGGCAGGGCCTGGCACAACTCGTAGAGCTGATCGGCGTCGAGGAGCTGACCGGTCATCTCCGCCGGAAACCCCATTCCTTCGACGAAGCGTCTCCATGTCTCGTGTATGACCGCCCGAGGGCGGTACTCGGCCAGCCGCCCGACCACCGCGGCGGCCTTCACCAGCGCGTTGTCGGTCCGGAACGGCTGCGAGGCGTGGCCGGGCGTGCCCTTGACGGTGAGCCGGACCCAGTAACTGCCTTTCTCACCCACGATGACCGGCAGG
>CAXMLU010000362.1:0-1577 GCA_964194255.1 uncultured bacterium | reverse complement strand
TCTGCTGGTCGCGGCCTCATTCCTGGCCTGTGCGGTGGAAATGGTCGAGGCCCTCACCATCGTCCTGGCCGTCGGCGTGACCAGAGGGTGGCGGTCGGCGATCATCGGAACCGGCACCGCCCTGGCCGCGCTGGCTGTGGTCGTCGCCGCACTCGGCCCCGCTCTGGCGGTACTGCCGATCGACAGCCTGCGGCTCTTCGTCGGAGGCATCCTGCTCATCTTCGGACTGCAGTGGCTGCGAAAGGCCATCCTGCGGTCGAGCGGCTTCAAAGCTCTGCATGACGAGGAGGCGATCTTCGCCGAGCAGGAAACAGCGGCTCGAGCCGTAGCGCGGGAGGGCTCAGGGATCGACTGGTACACGTTCACGGTGTCGTTCAAAGGGGTGTTCCTCGAAGGCCTCGAAGTGGCTTTCATCGTCGTCACCTTCGGCGGAGCACAACACAACGTCGGGCTGGCGGCCATCGGCGCGGCCGTTGCAGCCGTGGTCGTGCTCTTCGCCGGTCTCAAGGTGCACCGACCGTTGAGCCAGGTCCCCGAGAACACACTGAAGTACGCGGTCGGGGTCATGCTCACCACGTTCGGGATCTTCTGGGCGGCCGAGGGGGCCGGCATCAGCTGGCCAGGTAGCGACGCCTCACTTTTCGGCCTGCTCGCTTACGTACTCGCCACCAGCGCCCTGCTCGTGGCGCTCCTCAAGCGCCGGCACAGCCGCATCCAACTGATCGGAGCGACCGGATGAAACACCTCGCCACGTTCGGGCGGTTCTGGTACGACTTCATCATCGGCGACGACTGGCGCTTGGCGCTGGGAGTCACCGCCGCCATCACGGCTCTTTACGTTGCAGCCCATGAAGGCGCCAACTTGTGGTGGCTCCTGCCCGTCGCCGTCTCCGCCTTGTTGGGTGTGTCGGTCAGCCACGCCAGCCGGCCGACTCGACCGGACTGAGCCACCTTCCCACGGCGTCGCACGGATGAGGCCGCGGACGCGTATCGCACCGCGCTTCAACTCGAACCATCGCAACCCGAACGGCGATTCATCCAGAAGCGACTGTGGGAACTCGCCGCCACGCGCGATTTAGCTGAGGTGGTTGACGATGTTGGGGGCGGTGAGGATGCTGCCGTCGGGTCGGGTGAAGGTGAGGGTGCCGTCGGGGGCACGGGCGAGGCCGAAGTGGCCTTTGTGGATGACGTGGTGGTGGTAGCTACAGAACAGGCACAGGTTGTCCATGTCGGTGGGGCCGTGATCGGCGGTCCAGTGCTTGATGTGGTGGGCGTCGCACCAGCTGGGGGGCATGGGGCGGCCAGGGAACACGCAGTATTTGTCGCGGATGGTGAGCAGCCGGCGCTGGGTGGCGCTGGCGGTGCGGGTGGTGCGGCCGAGGTCGACGATGGCGGAGGGGCCGTCGGTGAGGATCCGGGCTATGTCGGCGTCGCAGGCCAGGCGGCGGGCGGCCACCGCGATGATCGGCCCGGCCCCAGCGAGGCTCGCATGAGAAGCAGGGCGGCCCGGCCCAAGACGATGACGGCCGCAGCACGAGCACAATCCGACACACTTGGCCGGCCGCGAACCCCGAGATA
>CAXMLU010000361.1:0-1943 GCA_964194255.1 uncultured bacterium | reverse complement strand
GTTTTTCTTGACCGCCCAGTCTAGTGGCGGGTCGGCTCTTCGGCCAGCAGGGCGAGCGCGTGCGGCAGGACGTCGATGACCGCGGCCAGACACTCGACCGCGCCGGTGGGCGAACCGGGCGTGTTGACGATGATGGCCCGGCCCCGCGTCCCGGCGGTAGCCCGGGACAGCCGGCCGAGGGGGCTGACCAGCCGCATGGCCTCAGCCAGGCCGGGGGCCGCCCGCTCGAGCACCTCCTTGGTCCCCTCCGGGGTCTGGTCCCGGGGGGCGAAGCCGGTGCCGCCCGTGGTGACCACCAGGCCGGCGAAGCCCGAGGCCATCCGGGTCAGGGCGGCCGCCACGCTGGCGATGCCGTCGGCGATGGCGGCGCGCTCAACAACTTCGTAGCCGGCTGCCCGCAACCGTTCCTCCAGCGCTTGCCCCGACTTGTCCTCTCTCGTCCCGGCGATCACGCCGTCGGACACGGTGAGGACCTTGGCTCGGGGCTTTTCCGGGAGAGCAGCCGGTGTCGTCGCCGTCACGCCGTCGGCTCCGCCGGCCCGGGATGGGCGGCGAGATCGGCCGCCTGACGAATGGCTAGCGCGGCCGCCGCCGGGTCCGGCGCATGGAAGATGGCGCTGCCCGCCACGAAGATGGTCGCGCCCGCCTCGGCCGCCACGGGTGCGGTGCGGGGGTCGATGCCACCGTCCACCTCGATGGCCACCCCGAGGCCCCGGCGATCCACCTCTTCCCTGGTACGACGGATCTTGGGGACCACGTCGGCGATGAACGACTGGCCCCCGAACCCCGGATGCACGGTCATGAGCAGGATCAGATCCAGCTGGTCCAGCCACGGCGCGAAGTCCTCGAACGGTGTCTCTGGGTTCACCGCCAGGCCGACGTCGAGCCCGAGGTCACGCATCTGGCCGACGAGCTTTTCCGTTTCGCCGACCTCCACGTGGACACTGCAGCCGTTCGCTCCCGCCCGCTTAAACGCCTCGAGGTACTGGCCGGGATTCGTAATCATGAGATGGCAGTCGAAATACAGGTCCGTGTGCTTTCGCAGCGATTCGACCACCGGCGGCCCGATTGTCAGGTTGGGAACGAAGTGACCGTCCATCACGTCAACGTGGAGGAGGTCGGCTTGGGACGCGACGGATGCGATGGCGTCGGTCAGCGACGCAAAGTCGGCCGACAAGATGGAAGGCGCGATCCGGGCCATGTCCGACCAAATCTAATCCCCCGTGGGTTCCCCGTCGCCTCCGAAACGGGCGGTCCACTCCGCAACCTCTTCGTCGGTGACCTTCCTGAACAACACTGGCGGCACCTCGAAGCGTTGACCCGGCGTCAGCACCTCGAGCTCCGTCTTGACGTCCGAGCTGATCCAGGCACGGTCGTCATCAGGCTGGCCAAGCGCGGCCAGGACGGCGCCACTCGTGGAGGGAATGATCGGCGCGGCCAGCACCGCGAAGATCCGGATGAGGTTGATGGCGACTCGCATCGTGCCCGCCGCCTGGGCCGGGTCTTTCCTTACGCTCTGCCACGGGGCGGTGCGGTCGAGATAGGCATTGCCAAGCGCCCAGATGGCCCGCAACGCGGTGGCCGCCTTGCGGAACTGCATGCCGCTCAGATAATCGCTGTAGCGAGCGATGGCATTTCCCAGCTCCTCGACCAGCCACGCTTCTGCCTCTCCGGCCTCTCCCCCCGCCGGCACTTCGTCTCCGAAGCGGGACGCCGCAAAGCGGAGCGACCGGTTCACGAAGTTTCCGAACGTGTCGGCCAAGTCCTTGTTCACCGCCGACGCGAAGAGCTCCCAGGTAAACGAGCTATCCGACGACTCCGGCGCGTTGGCCATCAAGAACCAGCGCCAATAGTCGGCGGGAAGCAGCTCCAGGGCGTCGTCCATGAACACCCCGACATGGCGGCTGGTGGAGAATTTCCCGCCGTAATAGTTGAGCCAGTTG
>CAXMLU010000360.1:0-3259 GCA_964194255.1 uncultured bacterium | reverse complement strand
GCCTCTACACCGTGGATGCCCTGATCAGCGGCCACTGGTCCGTTTTTATCGAGGCACTACGCCATTTGGTGCTCCCCGCATTCACCCTGGGCTGGGGAGTGATGGGCATCATCTCCCGGCTGGTGAGGGCCAGCATGCTTGACGAGTTGAGCGCCGACTACGTCCGGACCGCGAGGGCCAAGGGGCTGTCCGAGCGGCAGGTCCTTCGCCGCCATGCCCTGCGCAACGCCCTGTTGCCGACCTTGACGATCGTCGGCTTTTCCTTCGCCTTCCTCATCACCGGGGCGGTTCTGACGGAAACGGTCTTCAGCTGGCCGGGCATCGGCTCCTACGCCGTCGATGCGTCCCGCACCCTCGACTTCCCGGCGATCATGGGCGTCTCTATCCTCGGGGGAGTCGCCTTTCTCTCAGCCAACCTCATCACCGACCTCACGTACGTCATCGCCGACCCGAGGATCCGACTCTCGTGACCCACATCGAGCTCACCCCCGGCGAGCTAGGCACGATGCCCTTCGAGCTGACCCGTCCGCTTCCGGCCGGGCCTCGCCGTCATCGTTGGCTCACCGGTCCCGTAATCGCCGGGTTGTTGGTCATCGCTTTCTGGTTGGTCACCGCCATCTCGGTGAGTTGGTGGGCGCCGTACAAGCCACTCACGCGCGTCGGCCATCGACTGACCGGGCCGGGCGGGAACTTCCTCATGGGTACCGACGCGCTGGGCCGGGATGTGTTCAGCCGGACGCTCTACGGTGCACGCCAGTCGCTACCAGTGGCCTGCATTGTCATCGTGTCGGCCGTGCTCATCGGCAGCATCATCGGCGCGCTGGCTGGTTTTGTCGGCGGCTGGCTCGACGCCGTCCTGATGCGGGCCTCCGACATCGTCCTGGCCTTTCCGGCCATCCTGCTGGCCATGGCCGTCACCGCGTCTCTCGGACCGGGGCTGCGCAATGCATGCATCGCCATGATCGCGGTCTGGTGGCCGATCTATGCCCGGCTGCTGCGGGCCCAGGTGATGGCCGTCAAGCAGCGCGAGCACATTGAAGCGGCGCGCGCCATCGGGGCCACTCGCAGCCGGATCATTCGTAAGCACATCCTCCCGCTCTCCACAACTCCCATTCTCGTCAACGCGACGATGGACTTCGGCCAAGTCGTGCTGCTGACCGCGTCGCTCAGCTTCATCGGGCTGGGGGCCAAGCCGCCCGCGCCCGAATGGGGCGCCATGATCACCGAGGGCGCCAAGAACTTCTACCAGTGGTGGATCGCAGTCGCCCCCGGTGTGGCCATTGTCTCGGTCGTCCTCGCGTTCAACTTCGTGGGTGACGGCATTCGGGACTGGCTCGACCCGCGGTCGAGGACATCGTGACTTTCCTGGCTCGGAGCCAGCCCATGCCGCCTCCGGCCGAGGACCTCCTCGTCGTTCGCGATCTCAACGTCACCTTCGCGACCGGCGGCAACGAGGTGAGAGCGGTGCGCGGGGTGTCGCTGTCGGTGAGGCGCGGCGAGGTCCTCGGGATCGTCGGCGAGAGCGGCTCGGGCAAGAGCGTCTCGATGCTGGCGGTCATGGGACTTTTGGCTCCCAACGCCAGCCGGCAGGGCAGCGTGACCTTCGAGGGAAGGGACCTCCTCTCCCTCAACAAGTCCGGGCTGCAATCGCTACGTGGCGGCAAGCTGGCGATGATCTTCCAGGATCCCATGACGTCGTTCAACCCCGTCCTCACCATCGGACGGCAGATCGCCGAAGCCGTCATCGCCCACCATCCGGGAGTTTCCCGGCGCCAGGCCCGATCCCGCGCCCTCGAACTCCTGGATCTCGTAGCAATACCCCAGGCGGCCAAACGGCTGGGCAACTATCCGCACGAATTTTCGGGAGGCATGCGGCAACGGGCCATGATCGCGATGGCCATCGCCAACGATCCGGTGCTGCTCATCGCGGACGAGCCCACCACGGCCTTGGACGTGACCGTGCAGGCCCAGGTACTCGAAGTGCTCGAGCGCGTGCGCCGCGACGTCGGGTTGGCGGTCGTGTTGATTACCCACGACCTCGGCGTCGTCGCCGGCATGGCGTCGCGTGTGGTGGTGATGTATGCGGGCAAGGTCGTCGAGCAGGGTGGTGTCGACGACGTCTTCTATCGGTCGAGCCATCCGTACACGCGCGGGCTTCTCAGCTGTTTGCCACGGCTCGACCGCAGGGGCCGCCACGGTGAGCTCGTTGGTATCGGCGGGTCGCCGCCCTCGATGATGCACCTCCCACCCGGGTGCGCGTTCGCGCCTCGATGCCCCCGCGCCACACCGCTCTGCGACCAGGATCCCGAACTGCTCCCGGTCAATGTGACCCTTGCCGCCTGCCACCATCCGTGGGAACCCGAGGGTGGCGGACCGTGGTTGAAGCCGGTCAAGCCGTGACCGCACAAGAGGCGTCGACACCCATGCCTGATTCGGCGGCCACTCAGGCGGCGCCCGAGACCGGTGCTCCCGACGCAGCTACGTCCATCCTGTCGGTGCATCACCTGGTCAAGGACTTCCCGGCCCGGAGCCGGCTCTTCCGTCACAGCGGCGGGGTGGTGGTCCAGGCAGTGAGCGATGTCAGCTTCGACCTTTTTCCTGGAGAAACTCTGAGCCTGGTCGGGGAGTCCGGATGCGGGAAGAGCACGACCGGGCGCTGCACGCTCCGCCTGGTGGAGCCAACATCCGGCCGGGTGACCTTTCAGGGTCTGGACATCACGGCTCTCGACAGTGCCGCCCTCCGCCTCCAGCGCCGGTATCTCCAGATCGTCTTCCAGGATCCCTCCGCGTCGTTGAACCCGCGGATGACGGTGGGCGAGCTGATCGCCGAACCTCTCGTGGTATTCGGCATGCGCCACTCGCAGGCAAAAGACCGCGCCAGGGAGCTGCTCTCGCTCGTCCAGCTTCACGCCGACGAGGCCGACCGCTACCCGCACCAGTTCTCCGGTGGGCAGCGGCAGCGCATCGGCGTGGCCCGGGCCCTGGCCCTCGATCCGAAGGTGGTCGTGCTCGACGAGCCGGTCGCCGCCCTCGATGTGAGCATCCAGGCCGAGATACTCCGCCTCCTCGAGGATCTGAAGGCCCGGCTCGGCCTGTCCTATCTGTTCATCGCTCACGATTTGGCCGTGGTCCGCCACATCTCCGATCGGGTGGCCGTCATGTACCTCGGGAAGATCGTCGAGATGGGCGACAACGACACAATCTATGAGCGCCCCGCCCATCCGTACACGCAGGCGCTCCTCTCGGCGGTGCCGATTCC
>CAXMLU010000359.1:0-6046 GCA_964194255.1 uncultured bacterium | reverse complement strand
AGCCTGTCACCCTCCGATTGGATACAGGAGGGCCGGGGATCGGCCCGACAGCCTGAACGGTGGGCTGCGCGGCCGTACCGGGGAGCTGACGTTAGGCGCGCCATGTCACGTCGATCCGGTCCGAGTCGAAGATAGGCCCGCGGCGAGTCGCTGGGCTGACGGTGATCCGGTCGATAAGAGCAGCCACGATGGTCCGTCGGCGATCGCTACTCAGGGACGGCCAGGCGGCCCGGAGCGCACCGGGTCGATCTTGGAAGGGTTCTAGGGCCGTCGTCTTCTCCGATCGGTTGAGCGCATCCCTTGCCGTCGTCCGTCGCTTCTCCAGTACAGACCGGGCGGCCATCCACTCCCGGCGGCCGATGTCCCCGGCGGCGAAGCGTTCGGCAACTTCGGCCATCCTCGTCTCGATGTCGGCGAGCGCCGCTCCATGATCCGCGTCGAGCCGTCCGGTTTTCTTCTTGGCTCGAGCCTTAGCCAGTGCCGGAGTATCTAGGCGTTGGAGGACGGCCTCCGTGATGAGAGCCTCGAGCGGAAGAGCTGTGATGGTCACGCGGCCGCAAGCGACGCGGCCGGGTGCCTTATGGCACCGATAGCTGATCGCCCCGCGCACGACGTCGCGGGTGAGTGCCTCACCACAGAGGACGCAGCGGATCAGGCCCGTGAAGGTCTGACGGCGGGCCGGGACTCGCTGCCGGCGGCCGTCGCCGGTCAAGAGCGAGACGAGGCGCTCGTGAGTGGCCCGGTCGAGGACGGCCGGCCAAGCGGCTTGGCCGATGACTTGCCGGTGATTGACCCGTAGCCCCGCGTGACGCGGGTTGGTCAGCACGGCCTTGACGACTGTCCCCGACCATTGCCGGCCCCGTTGCGGAGTGAGCACACCGAGGTCGTTCCATCGGCGGGCAATAGCGTTGAGTGACTCGCCACGTAGTACGTCCCTTGCTGCCTGGACGAGCAGCTTGGCCTCGTCACGCCGCACCGTCACCCCGTCTGATTCGTAGCCGAAGGCCCGGCCACCGTGCGGAAGTCCTAACTCGGCCTTCTCATCGAACTTCCGTTTGAGCCGGCGGCTCGTATCGTCGCTGGACTTTTTGGCCACGGCGCCCATGATGCGCGCAATGAGCTGACCGTCGCTCGTGGCGAGGTCGACGTCCCCGGAGCATGTGGCCATCCGAGTTAGTCCGGCGGCGGTGCAAGTACGGAAGAACTGCTCGAGCTCCCAGGGCAGCCGGTGGAGGCGATCGAGGTCATAGGCGACCACGGCATCGATGTCGCCGGCCGTGATGGCCGCCAGCATGCGCCGGTACTGGGGCCGCACCTTGCCGTTCCACGCAGACACGTCGTCATCCGTGAAGACCTCCGCCACAGTCCAGCCCTTCTGTTGACACAACGCCCGGCCGTCCTTCTCCTGGCGCCGCACGCCGAGCATGTCGCCCTCGTCGTCACGGCTGATCCGGGCGTAGACGGCCGCCCGAACCGTCCCGGCCACCTGGGGAGCAATGTTTGCCATGTCCTGAACTATACAGGGTTTTAGAAAGCAGAGCGGGGTTCGCTTCGCTCGCCGGTTCGTGTTGATCGTCCCGGTCGGCATGGCACTGGCCGGACTCTCCATCGGGCCGGGACGGGCGGCCTACCAGACACCCGGAGGACAGCTGGCCGTGTTGCTCGGCATGGCCTCGATCGCGGGTTGCTGGCTCTGGGGCGGCCGCCTTCTTCGCCTTCCTGATGAGGAGAGGGTCTTCGATGCGTGAGCCGGTGGTGTTCTGCGGGCTCATCCTGTGGGCCGGCTTGGCCATGATCTTCGCCGAGCAGCGCTGGTTTGCCCGGACGCGTTTGGTCGATCGGTTGCGCGCTCACGCGCCCGAACCGAGCAGCCGGCGCAGCGTCAACGGACTGTGGTCCGTGGAGTCGTTCGGTGAGGTGATTGGCCCGCTGGCCCGGAGCGTCGGCGAAGCAGTAGCGAGTGCATTTGGCGTCGTCGAGGACGTGGGCATTCGCTTGGAGCGCGTCCACTCGTCGCTCGACGCCACGACATTCCGGGTCCGGCAACTGGGTTGGGCCACGGCCGCGTTTGGGGTCGCGTCCGTGGCCACGGTCGCTCTGAAACCGCCAGCTGTTATCGGCCTCGGCGGTCTTGTCGGTGCGCCTCTCATCGCGTTTCTGGTGTTGGAGCAGCGACTGGCCGTCTCATCGGCCGCATGGCAGCGGCGCATCTTCTTGGAATTGCCCGTGGTGAGTGAGCAGTTGGCCATGCTGCTCAACGCCGGCTACTCCCTTGGTGGAGCCCTGAATCGGGTGGCGACGCGAGGCCGAGGTGCGTGTGCGCGCGATCTCGCCATCGTGTGCGCCCGCGTTCGGCACGGTCTGACCGAGAGCGATGCGTTGGCTGAGTGGGCAGCGCGAGCCAAGGTCGGCGCGCTCGATCGATTACTGCCGGTACTCGCACGCGCCGGGGACTCCAGTGACCTCGGTCGCCTCCTGTCGGTAGAGGCTCACGGCATCCGTCGCGACGTGCAGCGCGACCTCCTCGAGGCGATGGAGCGACGAGCCCAACAAGTGTGGGTACCGGTGACCGTTGCCACGTTGGTGCCTGGCGTCATCTTTCTTTCCATTCCGTTCATCGCAGCACTCCACCAATTCTCGGGGCCGTGACCCCTTCCCCTCTTGACGACGACAAGGAGCGACGACACATGCTGGCAACAACGAAGCAAATCAGGGACGAGCGCGGAGAAGGCGTTATTTCCAGCGCCATCGCAGTGCTCATCATGGCCTTCCTGGGCGTGGCCATGTGGGTGGCGTTCAGCACGACCTTCAACCACGCGTCCAGCAACGTCGACCACCAGGTCAACTCGTGCATCGGCCAGACGTCGGGTAGCTGCCCGTGAGCGGGGATCGGGTCTCATCGCAACGCTGTGCGGCGTACTCGTCTTCCTGATCCTCTTGTTGTTCGCCACCCAGGTGCTTGTCGGTCTCTATGCCCGGTCGGTCATGACCTCGGCCGCGTTCGACGCGGCTCGTACCGTGGCCGGCGGGCAGAGCGCGGGCCAGCCAGGCGTGGTGGCCGGCGCGGAGGCCACGGCCCGAACGCGCATGGGAAGCTTCGGCAGCCACGTTGTGTTTGATTGGCGTGAGGTCAGCGTCGACCGGGTTGTGCTCGAGGTGCATGCCACTCCACCGGTGTTCCTCCCCTTACACCTCTCGCCGCTCGGCCCTATCGACCGTACCGTCATCGTGCGAACGGAACGCTTCCGATGAGGCGTCGGCCCGTCTGGCGCGATGAGCGGGGACAGCTCGGTATCGAAGCACTCGCCTTCGGCACGTTGATATTCATTGCCGGGACGCTCGTGTTCGTCAACGGCTGGGCGCTCGTCGATGCCAAGCTCGCGGCCACGTCCGCGGCGCGAGAGGCAGCGAGGGCTTACGTCGAGGCGCCCGACAACGCGTCAGGAATGCACGACGCTCAAGTCGCCGGCGCAGACGCGCTCTCCGGCTACGGACGCGATCCGCAGGCCAGCACCATCGTCGTCGTTCCAGGCAGCTTCGGCCGCTGCCAACGTGTCGTGGTCGAGGTCCGGACGCGTGCGCCTCTCGCCCGGGTGCCCTTCGTCGGGCAGGCCGGGACGTACACCGTCGTGGCCGATCATTCCGAGCTGGTGGACCCGTATCGCTCCGGGCTGGCGGGCACAAGCGCCTGTGCTTAACTCGTCGCGAAGCGAGCGGCGAGGCCGCGGCAGCGTGCTCATGCTGGTGCCCGCGGCGGTTCTCGTTTTGGTCATGCTCGGTGCCATCGCCGTCGACTTCGCCGCGGTGTTCCTGGCTCAGCGCCAACTGTCCGACACCGTCTCGGCTGCCTCGAACGATGCGGCCGGTGCCGCCCTCTCCGATGCCGCCTTCTATGGGTCTGGCCGCTTGGCCGTCGATTCGGCCCACGCCGCGTCCGTCGTGTGTACCGCTATCTCCGCCCAGTTGGACGCCCACGTTCACCTGGTGTCAGTCGATATGGCCGTCGAAGACCGGCGCGTGCACGTGCGCGCCACCGCGACGGTGACCCATGTGATCGCCCGTGCCATTCCCGGCGTTGCCCACCACGCGACGGTGCGAGCCGAAGCCTCCGCCATCGCCCTGCGAACGGGCGAGGCTGGCCCGTCTCCGGCCGGAACGCTTGTCTGGGTAAGACTTTCATGTTAATACATGATTTATTATGCTCATCAGTTGGGAGGGTGCCGCTGTCGTCAAGCGTCCGAAGGAAGACGCCGACGTGCTCCGATTGCGGCACGAAGCGGAGATGCTCGCCGCCGCCCGTCATTCGGGCGTAGTCAGCCTGCTCGAGACGGGTGAAGACCCCTCCGGACCGTGGATGAAGCTGGTCGGCGTGGGCGGCCCCTCGCTCGCCGCCGCCCTCGCCGCTCCTCGCGAGGGGGTCGAGGCGGGAAACCTGGCCCGCATGGTCGGGGCGGTAGCGACAACCGTGGCCGATCTGCATGACCTCGGCCTCGTGCACGGCGGGATTGACACCAGCCACGTAATTCTCGACGAGGCACGGCGACCGGTGCTGTGCAGTTTGGGAAGGGGCGGGAAGGTCGGCCAGTTGGATCCGTCCGATGACGTGCGAGCTTTGGGAGCGCTGCTCGAAGCCGTCCTGCCTCCCGGCGGGCCTCGGACCGAGCTGAGCGCGCTGGCCGATGAGGCTCAAGCTGGCCGGCGGAAGCTCACGGCGCGCGCCCTGGCCGATTCCATCTCCAAGCTGGCGCCCGACTCTTCCTTGTCCGATGCGCGTGTGCTGCGACGACAGATCTCTTCGGACCACCGATCGCTCAAGCGGCCGCCGATGGTGAAGGTGATCATCGGCGCGGCGCTGGTCGTCGGCCTGGTGACCGGCAGCATCGCAGTAGCGACCCTGTGGTCGTCCCCCGGGCGGCCCGTCTCGGCGCGGAGTCACACCACGACCACCCCGTTGACACGACCCGTGATCACGGCCCGCCGGGTGACGGCTACCGATTACTCCGGCGGGATACTGACCTTTGGCGGGATGCGGTACACGGTCGGTCAGCCAGGTGATCGCGTGGCGGTCGGCCGATGGTCCTGTAAAGACCCGGCGCCGGCGGTGCTGGACACGGACGGCCGTGTGTACGTGTTCGATGGCTGGGCCACTCCTGATCATGACATTCAGGCTCGGCTTCTGTCTCAGGTTTCTGGGGCGGGCTGGCTCCAGACCCAACCCCGCGCCGGCGGTGCAGGGTGCGATGACCTGGTTGTCGGTGGCGGCCCGAATGGCGCCGTCGTGCTGCGGCCAAGTTCGAGATCATGAGGGGCAACCGGCTGCGATTGCTTGGCTGCTTCGGGTTCGTCGTGGCGGCCGTCTCCGGACTTCACGCGGCTGGTGGCGGCGCACTGTCGTCGCCACGCTCGCTGACGGCACTTCCCCAGTGGGCGGCAACCCATGATCCGATCACCGCTGCCTTCGTGTTGCTGCGCCTCCTCGCGTTGGCCTTGGGCTACTACCTGCTCTTCGAGATCGTCGCCGGTGCCGGATTCCGCTTGGCGCGGACCGCTCGACTCGCCGCCGCGGCGGATCTCTTCACCGTCCCGGCCGTTCGCCGCCTGCTCGACGGATGTCTCGGGCTGGCGATGCTGGCCGCCGTATCTGCGCCAAGTGCAATTGCCTTCGCCGCTGACCAGCCTGGCGCTCCGGCTGCTCCTGTCATGCACTGGCTTGGACCATCTCACCCGGCGGCGGCCGCGCCCGCTCTGCCTGCGCCGACTCCGCCCCAGGTCGCCCCCGCCTCTCCGACGTGGACCATTCGCAAAGGCGATCATCTGTGGGGTGTGGCCCACGCCACGTTGGCCACGGCCAGGGGACGAGCAGTCAGTGATGCCGAGGTAGCACCGTACTGGGTCAGGCTGGTGCAGATGAATCGCAGCCGGCTCAGCGATCCGCACAATCCGGATCTCGTCTTCATCGGGCAACGAATGCTGCTCCCGCCACTCTGAGCCGATGTGGTCGGGGGAATGCACCAGGCACACACCTCGCGAACCGCGTCACGTCGAC
>CAXMLU010000358.1:0-7295 GCA_964194255.1 uncultured bacterium | reverse complement strand
GATCAGGTCCGAGCGGTGCGGACCGGCCGCAAGTACGGCTGCGGCCGCGTCGGCTCCAACGTGGCCTCCGATGCACGGCAACACGTGGAGATGGGCGTGCGGGCACTGCACGCCGATGTCCGAGGCCCTCGCATCAATAGCGAGATCGGTGGCCAGGGCGAATGGTGCGGTGCCCAGCGGGGTCGGGTCAATTCCGAGCACGAGGTGGTGCATGATCGGGTTGCCGACCAGGACCAGGTCGAGGACGTCGGTCCGCGAGACGCCGGCCGTGGTGGTGAGCTCGCCCACCAGCTCGTCAAGGCCACCGCGTATGGCGGCTGTCAGCTGCTCCTGGCCATGGTCGTGCATCATCACGTACGACACGCGGCTCATGAGGTCTTCGCCGAACCGGATCTGTGGATTCATCCTTCCCGCCGACGCCAGCACCTCCCCCGTCGCCAGGTCGCACAGATGGCCGGCGACGGTCGTCGAGCCGACGTCGATACCGATGCCGTACGCAGTATCCACAAATCCGGGCCAGAGCGCGGCGATGTCGCGACCGCCGTGAATCGCCGCCGTCACGCAGCCCTGGCCCCGGGACAGCGCGGGTTGAAGCACGGCCAGGGCCGTCGTGCCCATCGTGAGGCCGACAAGCGACCACTGTTGGTCCAAGGCGTCCAGGAGCAGCATCAGGTCGCTTCTTCCGCCTCCCAGCGCCGCCCCTTCGACCTCCACGTAGTAGAGCCGCACTATGGGGTCCACCACCAAGCCACTGAGGTCGACGGACTTGCGGATGACCGGGCGATGGACCTGGCTGTCGGGGGGCACGTCGATGACCACGTCGCCTTCGATGTGTGCCGCGCAGCCGAGGCGGGCCGATGACCCCAGCGGGCGGCGTCCCCGGTAGGCGGCTTCCAGTGCACCGGCCGGGCTCAGATGCGTGGGATCGCTCACCAGCGCGGGCTTGGCGAACTCGCCGAAGGTGGGTGTCACCTGACAGCGGCCGCAGATACCCTTTCCCCCACATACCGAGTCAAGGTCGGCCCCGACCCGGCGGGCGGCGTCGAGCACGGTGATCCCGGGTTCGACCTCGCCTCGAAGGCCAGAGGGGGTGAAGACGACAGTTGGCATGGCTGCGCTCCCGCGTCCCTAGCTGGCGGCGGAACCCTCACCCATCCGGGCCCGCCTCCCCCCGCGACGGCCTTTCTCGGTCTCCGTCGTACCTGTGCCCCCCGGATCGCGATGGGCTCGGATCCAGTTCGCACAGTCCCGGTCGTGGCCCATCAGGACGTCGGCTGCCAGCACGGCCTGCTTGACCTGCGGATTCATCGGGTTGGTGATGGCCGACGTCATGCCGTGGCTTATGGCCATGGCCATGAACGTTCCGCTCACCACCATCCGGTCGGGCAGACCAAAGCTGATGTTGGACGCGCCGCACGTGGTGTTCACCCGAAGCTCGCCGTGAAGACGGCGCACGAGCCGAAAGACCTGCCGACCGGCAGTACCCATGGCGCCGATCGGCATCACCAGCGGATCGACAACGACGTCACTGGCCGGAATGCCGTGGTCGGCGGCCCGCTGGACAATGCGCTTGGCGACTTCGAAGCGAACGTCGGGGTCTTCGGAGATACCGGTCTCATCGTTGGAGATCGCCACGACGGCGGCGCCGTAACGCTTCACTAGCGGCAGGACCCGCTCGAGAACCTCTTCCTCCCCGGTGACCGAATTGACCAGGGGCTTGCCCTGGTAGACGGCCAGGCCGGCCTCGAGGGCCGGGATGATGGAGGAGTCGATCGAGAGCGGCACGTCGGTCACCGATTGCACCAGCTGGATGGCCTTGGCCAGCAGGGCCGGCTCGTCGGCCAGCGGGATGCCGGCGTTGACATCGAGCATGCGGGCGCCGGCCTCAACCTGAGCGATGGCGTCGGCGATGACCCTACTGAAGTCACCGTTGAGCATCTCCTCGGCCAACAGCTTGCGACCGGTCGGGTTGATCTTCTCCCCAATCATCACGAACGGACGATCAAAGCCGATCACCACCTCGCGCGTGGCCGAGCTCACCATGGTGTCGGTCATGTCAGATCTTCTCCCCTGCTGGACGGTCCGGGCCCCATCCGCCGGTGGCGACGTAGACCTCGAGACGCTCCGCCGTGAACTCAGCCTTCAGCCGGGCTGCCTCGGCCTCGGTCGCCTCGGCCAGGGCCACCCCTTCGCCCGGCAGAGGCGTGGACACCCGCCGCCATTCCGCCACGTAGTCGCTCGCCGACTTCTTCCCGGCGACCATCGCCGCTTCATCGATCGCTCGCTGGAAACGCCTCGGCAGCACGACTTGATGCTTCTCGGCTCCGGAGCGGCCGTTCACCTGGGCGGGGATGTCGCGCCAGGAGATGACGACGATCTCATTGGCTCCACGGCGCATGGTCAGGCGACCGTTCTGGAGACGAAGCCGACGAGGACGTCGCCGAGACCGAGTTGGCCGGTGGGGTGGTGCTCGAAGTCAAGTTCAAGCTTGCGAGCCGCTTCCTCGGCCCGCGCCACCAATTCGGCGTCGGCTCGCTGAGAGAGATACACGACGCGCCGGTAGTGCCCGAAGTAGGCATCCCTCAGATGAGGATGGCGGTCGAGACCGAGCCCACCCCACACCAGCGCGTCGAAGTGCTTCACGAGGAAGTCGGTCAAATAGAAGGTGCCTGGCTCGGCGGCGCTCAGGGCGGCGAAGGTGGCCGAGCCTGCGAACATCTCGTAGCAGTGGGCTCCGGGCAACCGTTGAACGCCGGGGAACTCAGCCAGCAATGCGTCGAGTCGTCCCCCCGTGCCGCAATCGGCATACGCGACGAACACGGGGCGGCCTTGCCGGCGCGCCTCCGCCAAGCGCGGTCGCAGTTCCGGCACGATGCGATCGGGCCGGTTATGCAGGCGGGCGGGCAGATAGACGACCTCGACGCGTTGTGACAGGCCGCTGGCGGCGAGCACCGACCGCAGATCGGCGGCCAGCGCGCCGCACGCGATGACCAAGGGCCGCACCATCACGAGGCAGCTCGACGGGCCTGGACGAGCGAACGGGCCAGCTCGGCCGCCACCGCCGCGTCGCGGCAATAGGCGTCCGCGCCGATGGCGGTGCCGAACTCTTCGTTCAACGGAGCGCCACCGACAAGGACGACGTAGTCGTCCCGAATGCCTTTGTGCACCATCGTGTCGATGACCACCTTCATGTACGGCATGGTCGTGGTGAGAAGCGCGGACATGCCGAGGATGTCGGGTTGATGTTCGTCCAGTGCGGCGAGGAACTTGTCGACGTCGGTGTTGATGCCGAGATCGACCACTTCGAAGCCGGCCCCCTCGAGCATCATCGCCACCAGGTTCTTGCCGATGTCGTGGATGTCGCCCTTCACTGTGCCGATCACCACCTTGCCGACCGACGGCACGCCCGTCTCCGCCAGCAACGGGCGCAGGATCTCCATGCCCGCCTTCATGGCATTGGCGGCAAGAAGCACCTCCGGCACGAAGAGGATGCCGTCCCGGAAGTCGATCCCGACGATGCGCATGCCCGCCACGAGCGCCTCGTTGAGAACTCTTTCCGCGCTCCACCCCCGGCCCAGCAGGAGCCGGGTGCCCTCGGCGATCTCCGCGGCCAGCCCGTCGTACAGGTCGTCGTGCATCTGGGCCACGAGATCCTCATCACTGAGATTGGCCAGAACGACGTCGTCATCGGCCACAGCTTCGGCCTCCTGTCGAACCCGAATGGAGGGGAGGACGTCTCCCACAGACCTCAGTCTATTCCACGATGTGGCAATTTACTATATGATGGAAGATGAGCGGGCGGCGAGGCCTCCCGTTAAGAGACGGCAGAAGGAGCCGGCCGTGGACATGTTTCGGTTCCCTCACCGGGCGACCCGCACCGATGAGGGCCGGCCCAACCGCCATCATCCCGCCCTGGTGGCCCGACTCGAGGGTATGAGCTTCGAAGTCTTTCCGTCTTCGAAGCTGGGCGAGCAGGCCCGCGCGCTCCCGCCGGGCGCCCGTGTATCGGTGACCTGCTCGCCCAAATCTGGCATCGCCTCGACGCTCAGCGCGGCGGTCACGCTCCTCCCCCACGGCCATCGGGTTGTCCCGCACCTGGCCGCCCGCATGGTCGGCGCCGACGTGGACCTCACGTCGATCACGAAATGGCTCTCGGGCCACGGGGTGCGCGAGGTGCTCGTGATCGGCGGAGACGCCTCACCGCCTCGGGGTCCTTATGAAGACGCCCGGTCGTGCATCGAAGCGCTGGTCTCCTCGGGCGTAGCCCTCGACGGAGTCGGACTCGGGGGCTACCCCGACGGTCACGCCCTTATCCCGGCGCAGAAGCTCACCGAGGCACTCCTTGAGAAGCAGGAGTTACTCGACCGGGCCGGCCTGCCCGGCTGGGTCTCCACGCAGATGTGCTTCGATCCCGACAAGATACGGAAATGGATCGGCGACCTTCGCAACGAGGGACTGCATCTGCCGATCCACCTCGGCGTTCCGGGCGCCGTCGACAAGACCAAGCTGCTGTCGATGGGCATGCGGCTCGGGATCGGCGCGTCGCTTCGCTTTCTCCGTGGGAACCGAGCCTCCATCAGCAGGCTGGTGGCACCCGGTGGCTATGACCCGATGCAGCTCCTTGCCCCGCTCGCCTCAGAGTTCGACGCGCTCGGCATCGACCGGCTGCACATCTTCACCTTCAACCAAGTGGCGGCCACGGCGGCTTGGCAGCGCGCCGCGCTTGAACCGTAGGGCCGCAGCCGAGATCGTCGGTCTTCGGCCTCGCGCGCCGTCCGACCACGGCCCGGGCGACCCCGCGCCGTGAGGGAGGTGACCGCCGCTTGCCCGCAATAGTGATGGACGGTCACCGTTTGCTGAAAGAGACCGTGGCCGGCCTGCGGGCGGAGATCGACGCCCTGGGCTCGCCGGTTATTTGCTTCGCGACCGTTCTGGTCGGCGACGACGAATCCAGCCAGCGGTACGCCGGGTGGAAGCACGAGCATGCCGCCGAGTCCGGCATGCAATCGAAGCACGTGGGCCTCCCCGTGTCCGCCTCCCAGGACGAGGTCGAAGCGGCTGTAGCGGCACTGTCGTCCGATCCCGGCGTTCACGGCATCTTCGTACAGCTCCCCGTTCCTGACACATTGGTGGCCGAGCCCATTCTCGACCTGGTGCATCCCGACAAGGACATCGACGGGCTGAGCCAGACCAGCATGGGCCGGCTGGTGCGGGGAGAAGCAGGCCATGTCCCTTGCACCGCGAAGGCCGTGTTGCGCTTGCTGGCGCGCTACGGCGTGCGTACTGAAGGCCGGAACGCGGTGGTAATCGGCCGGTCTCCGCTGGTCGGCTTGCCTCTCGCCCTCTTGCTCGCCCGGGAGGGTGTCGATGCCACCGTCACCCTCGCCCACGCGCATACCGGGGATCTGGCCGAGGTGTGCCGCGGCGCGGACATCGTCGTGAGCACGGCCGGCATCCCCCAACTCGTCCAAGCCGACTGGATACACCCCGGTGCGGCGGTGGTCGATGCCGGCGGCACGCGCACCTCCGAGGGCATCGTTGGCGATGTCGACTACGACACCGTCCGGCTGCGGGCCGGCGCGATCGCGCCAATGCCGGGCGGGACCGGGCCTATGACCATTGCCTGCCTGCTGGAGAACACGCTCGACGCGGCGCGCCTGCTTGGTGTTGCGGAGCCCAAATGAAGCATGCCGGGCAGGAGGCACTCGACCGTCTCGAACCGCTGCTCAGTCTTCTTCGGGCCTTGCCCGGGCTTCGCGAGAAGAACCGGGGGACATTCGACCGAGGCTCCCGGGCGTTCCTCCACTTCCACGAAGACCCGACCGGTCTGTTCGCCGACGTTCGGTTCCAGGACGACTTCGAACGCATGCCCGTCAGCACGGCCAAGGAGCAGGGTCGCCTCATCGCCCTCGTCCGCCAAGCGGTCACGCCGGCGAGGTGACCTCACCCCCGTTAGCGCTGACATCGCCCGTCGGCCGAAAGCGGCTCTTTTCCTCGTCTGGCACCGTTAGCGGAATCTGTCACCCGTAGCGGCCCAAAAGTGGCTTGCTGTGGGGGCCAGACACAAGCACCAGACGGTGTTTGTCCCCCGTGAAATCGGACGAATCACCCGCCCGGCTCGCCGGCCCAGCGCCAAGCCCACTCGCCAGCCACCCCCCGCCCGCCTGCCGGCCCGCCCGCCCAGGCCGGCCGCACGCCCGCCGCCGGCCAGCCGACCCAGATCCAGGAGCTATCCGCGCCTTCCGTGGCGGCGGGCGATACGATTCCGCCAGAATCCGTTTTGGGGGATTGCGGAAAGTTTCGACCACCGGCCGGGGACGAAAGAATTGCTTGTCGCGGTCGCTAAAGCACGCACCGATGGGCTTTGGAAAAGAAGACTCTATGCGTGGCGCTCTAATAGGCGTAAAGTGGCGGTAGCAGAACGTTGTAAATCGTCGCCCAGGACCCCGGTGACTCCACAACGGAGGGCAGGGAGGGTCAAGATGAGCGAGCGACGGCCAGCCGTGAGGTTGAGATTGCCGGCGCTTCTGCCTGCGCCGGGTGGGGAGGATCGTGATCGGGCCGGCAAGGTGACGGACGCGGCCTACCTGTTCCTGGCCCGTTCGACGCGTGACGACCGGGACGATCGCGAGTCCGCGGCGGTGTACCTCATCGGCATGGCGCAGGGGCGGGTGCTCGCTTCCCGTCGCGCCCGTTCGTTCCTTGTGATGCCGGATCCGCCCGAAGGAGACCAGCCCGCATGATTGCCCGAGCCGGACTGAGCCGGCCGCATCCCAGCCTGGTGGACAGCTCGGTGCCGCCCGCCCATTAGGCGCCCTGCCCACCTGCCACTGCCCGGCGAAGTGCGGGGCCGTCCCCCCCGGCGGCCCAGCCACGCCGGGCGGTGGCCTACTTTTCCGGACCCACAGAGGCCCGAACTACGCGGCCGCCTTCACGGCCAGGCTGTCGTCAATCGGTTCGTAGGCGAGGAGCTCACGCGCCGCCACCGAAGCGATGTGGTCCTCCCAGCCGCCGTCGCCGACCAGGTGGCGGCGGGCGTAGCGGAGGGCCACCAGGGCCTTCCGCGGGTCGTCGAAGCCCTGCTCGAGAAGCAGCGCGGTGGCCACCGTCTCGGTGAGACCGCGAGTGAGCCGGCCGGCGACCGCCTCGGCGTCGTCCGGGTCCCACGCCAGGACGGTCGAGACCCGCCGGTCCAGGTCGGCGCGGGCGGCCGCCAGGGCCGCTCCGATCTCGGCGACCAATGGCGACTGGGCCTGGGAGGTCTGGGAAAGGACCCGGTCGACGCGGGCCAGCAC
>CAXMLU010000357.1:0-7685 GCA_964194255.1 uncultured bacterium | reverse complement strand
CCGCTGCTCCCGCTGCTCCCGCCGGGCCCGTCCGGCCGATCTCAGATCTCCATGACCCCTCTTCCTCGTTCCCTCCTTCCTGACACGGCTGCGATCGACAAGCGCGGCCGGCTGTCGATTGGCGGCCTGGATGTCGTGGACCTGGTTGGGCAAGTCGGCACGCCGGTGTTCATTTACGACGAAGAACACCTGCGGCGCCGTTGTCGCGAAGCAGTTGGCGCGTGGGGCGACGGCGCCGCCTACGCGTCGAAGGCGTTCTTGTGCAAGGCCATGGCCGCGGCCGCCGGCGAGGAAGGCATGTATATCGACGTCTCGACTGGAGGCGAGACCTTTGTGGCTCTCCAGGCCGGCGTTCCCGGCTGGCGGCTGGTCCTGCACGGCAACAACAAATCCGAGGACGAGCTGCGCAGTGCCCTCGCCGCTGGTGTCGGGCGGATCGTTGTCGACTCGTTCGATGAGATCGCCCGTCTCGAGCGGATCTGCCCCGAGCTCGGCGTCCGCCCAGCGGTCCTCGTAAGGGTCACTCCCGGAGTGGAGGCCCACACCCACGAATTCGTCATGACCGGCCAGGACGACTCCAAGTTCGGATTCGGCCTGCCATCCGGTGCGGCCGCGGAGGCGGTAACCCGTCTCTACCGGCCCGACTCGCCGGTCGCATTGGTAGGCATCCACGCCCACATCGGCAGCCAGGTCTTTGTCACCGAGTCCTTCACCAAGGCGGTACAGGTGCTCGCCCCGTTCGTGATTCCGCTCGGTCTTCCCGAGCTGTGTCTGGGCGGCGGCCTGGGCGTGCCCTACGTCGAGGGGGAGACGGCTCCGACCATCACCGAATGGGCCCGGACGCTCAAGCAGGCCTGCGCGGACGCGGGGATACCCCCGACGACGAGGATCACCGCCGAGCCCGGGCGGGCCATCGTCGCCGGAGCCGCGATCACGTGTTATCGCGTCGGAACGATCAAACCATTGCCGAACTACCGCACCTACGTGGCCGTCGACGGCGGTATGAGCGACAACCCGCGGCCGGTCTTGTACGGCAGTGGCTATGAGGCGTTCCTGCCCCGCGCCGTCAACGCGCCGAGACCTCAGATCGTCAACGTCGTCGGCAAGCACTGCGAATCTGGCGACGTGCTCGTGCGAGATGCCAAGGTGCCCGCCGATATGGTCGTCGGCGACATCTTGGCCACACCGGTCACGGGCGCCTACGGGCACTCGATGGCGTCCAACTACAACAAGGTGCGCCGCCCTCCCGTCGTCTTCGTACGGGACGGTCGGGCGCGGATCGTCGTGCGGCGGGAGACGTACGACGATCTGCTGCACCTCGAGGCGTAGGCGCGACACCGTCCGATGACTAGCCTCGGTCCAATGGGTGATGCGGTGAGGGTTGGGGTGCTCGGCTGTGGCAACGTCGGCGGTGCGTTGGTTCAGCTCCTCACCGAGGACGCCGCCGCCATCGAGGCCCGCACCGGATTGCGGCTCGAACTGGCCCGGGTGGCGGTGCGCGACATGTCCCGTCCGCGCCCCGTGGTCATCCCGGCCGACCGCCTCACCTCCGACGCCGCCAGTGTCGTGACCGCGCCCGATGTGGATGTGGTCGTTGAGGTGATCGGCGGTGTCGAGCCGGCCCGCACTCTCATCCTCGATGCGCTCAAGGCGGGCAAGCCCGTCGTCACTGCCAACAAGGAGTTGCTCGCCGATGCCGGCCCCGAGCTCTTCGAGGCGGCCGCCGCCGCTGGAGTGGATCTCCTGTTCGAAGCAGCGGTGGCCGGCGGCATCCCGCTCATCCGGGCCCTGCGCGAATCGCTGGCGGGGGAGCGCATCACCAGGGTGATGGGCATCGTCAACGGGACGACGAACTTCATCCTGACCCGCATGGCGGAAGAAGGCGCCTCCTATCACGACGCGCTGGTTGAGGCTCAGCGCCTCGGTTTCGCCGAGCGGGACCCGACCGCCGACGTCGACGGGTTCGACGCCGGGGCAAAGGCCGCCATCATCGCGTCGGTCGCGTTCGGTGTGCGCGTCGTGGCGAGTGACGTCTACCGAGAGGGCATCAGCTCGATCACGGCCGCCGACATCGCCTACGCCGAACGCCTCGGCTATGTGATCAAGCTGCTGGCCATCCTCGAGCGCGGCGAGCCGGCCAACGGCATTGCCGTGAGGGTCCATCCGGTCATGCTGCCGATCACTCATCCGCTGGCGAGCGTGCGCGAGTCCTTCAATGCCGTGTTCGTGGAGGGCGAGGCGGTCGGGCAGCTGATGTTCTACGGGCGAGGGGCGGGCGGGATGCCTTCGGCCAGCGCCGTTCTCGGGGATCTGCTCGATGCCGCCCACAACCTTCGCAACGGGGGAGTGGGCCGCTCGCTTGTGCCCGATCGCGCTTCCATCCGGCCGATGGAGGATCTCAGCTCCGAGTACTACCTCAACATCGAGGTGGCGGACCGACCGGGCGTGCTGGCTTCCGTTGCGGGCGTGTTCGGCGAGAACCGCGTGTCGATCCGCTCGATGGAGCAGGAGGGACTGGGCGACGAAGCGCGCCTGGTCTTCATCACCCACACGGCGCGCGAGCGCGACGTGCAAGCAACGTTGCGCGGCCTGCGGCAGTTGGACGCGGTCGATCGCATCGGAAGCCTGATCCGAGTCATCGGGGGATCCTGAGTGGGGGAAAGGGGTTGGCGCGGCGTCATCGAGGAGTACCGCTCCTTCATGCCGGTCGAGCCGGGAGCACCCGTCGTCACGCTGCTCGAGGGCGGCACCCCGTTGCTGCCGGCGCCCCGTCTGTCGGAGCGCGTCGGAGCTCACGTCTTCCTGAAGTACGAGGGCCTGAACCCGACCGGGTCGTTCAAGGATCGCGGCATGACCATGGCCATCTCCAGGGCGCTCGCCGATGGCGCCAAGGCGGTTGTCTGCGGCTCGACCGGCAATACGTCCGCGTCAGCGGCGGCGTACGCCGCCCGCGCCGGGCTGACATGCGCGGTGCTGATCCCTGAGGGGTATATCGCCCTCGGCAAATTGGCCCAGGCCCTCATTCACGGCGCACGCGTCCTTCAGGTGCGGGGCAATTTCGATGATTGCCTGGCCATCGCGCGTCAGCTCGGTGAGCGGGAGGCGGTGACCGTCGTCAACTCGATCAATCCGTACCGGATCGAGGGCCAGAAGACCGCCGCGTTCGAGATCGTGGACATACTCGGCGACGCCCCGGACATGCACTGCATCCCCGTGGGCAATGCGGGCAACATCACCGCCTACTGGAAGGGTTATCTGGAGTACCGTCTGGCCGGCCGGTCAAAGCGACTGCCTCGCATGTTCGGCTTCCAGGCCGCCGGCGCCGCGCCCATCGTCGAAGGTCACCCGGTGGAGAACCCGGAGACCATCGCCACCGCCATCCGGATCGGCAATCCCGCGTCGTGGTACGGCGCGACCGCGGCCGCGTCGGAGTCGGGCGGAGCCATCGAGGCGGTGACCGACGACGACATTCTCGAGGCGTACCGCTATCTGGCCGCGGCCGAGTCCGTGTTCTGCGAGCCGGCCTCCGCCGCCTCGGTCGCTGGGCTGCTCAAGGTGGGCGCACCCGCCGATTCGACGGTGGTCTGCGTGCTGACCGGCCACGGCCTCAAGGATCCGGACATCGCCATCGGACAGATCGCCGTCCCTACCCCGGTGGACGCCGACTACGCGGCGGTGCGCACCGAACTTGGCCTTTGATCAGGATCCCTGCGTGACGATCGTGCCCGGCCCGGCCCGTTTGGCCGTGAACAGGGCCTGATCCACGCGGGCCAGCCCCCGGTCGAAGCCGTCCTCATCCACCAGCGCGATCCCGCACGCAAAGGTCACCGGCTGAACGCCGGCGCGGACCGTTTCCTGCACTCGTTCGAGCACCCGGCGCAACCGGTTCGTGGCCCCCGCGCCGTCCGCCCCCGGAAGAGCGACCAAAAACTCGTCGCCTCCCCATCGGGCCACGACGTCACCGAACCGACCTTGCATGAGGACCATCGCCAACCGTTGCAGCACCCGGTCGCCTTCGTCGGTGCCGAACTTGTCGTTCACAGCGCGGAAATCGTCGATATCAAGCAGAGCCAGTGCCCAGGGGGCTGCCAGTTCGGTCAGGGCGTGGAGCGCGCCGGCCCGGTTGAGCACACCGGTCAAGTGATCGCGGAGGCCGCGGGCCTCGGTGGCATCGAGCAGGCGGCTGTGCTCGAACTCGAGAGCGATCCGGTCAGCGATGATTTCCAGGCCGAGTCGCCCCTCTTCGTCGAGAGGCGACGCGAGCGATCCCCACCACCGCAGCGTGCCGACCTGGCCGATGGCCGTCTCCAACGGGCAGATGCCGGTGGGAGGTCGGGACTCCGGGCGCGTGCCCCACCGGTGGTCCCCTTCGGGCGTTTCCATTTCGACCGCGTCGGCTCCCAGGTACGAGCCGACGAGCTGGCAGGCCAATTCGGCCAGTTCGAACGTGCCCGTCGCGGTCATCAGCGGCCGGCACGCATTGTGTACGGCGGCCACGCCGGTGGCGCGGATGGTCATAGCCGCAGCCTACGCACGCCCGGCATCTCGGCGGTGGTGGTGCCTAGTTCGCCACCCCTGCTACGCTGGAAGGGACTTCCCTCGCCGACTCGGCATAGGTGCTTTCCGGACCTGAGGCTGGCGGAGAGGGGCCGGGGCCGGAGTTACCCTTTCCCCTCGAACCCGAACTCTGCGCCGGCGTCGAGTCTCGTGCAGGCGGGGTCGGTAGTACCCCCACCTCCAGCCGAAATCATCGGTCGCTGGCGTCGCCCCGGGTCTGTTGGCCGAAGGCAAGACCCTCACCCGAATTTCTTCCAACCAAGCGAGGTGCGAGATGAGCGGAGAGCAGCAGCTCGAACGCTCGGTCCTGGAAAGCAAGGAGCGCGACGAGCTCCATGCCATCGCTGAGGCCCTGGGCACCAAGCCCGCCAGCCGAGCCAAGAAGGCCGACCTGATCGACCATATTTTGCGAGCTACCGGTGTCGACGCGGGTTCAGACACGGGCAATGGGACCGGCGAGGCCGCGAAGCCGCGCCGACCTCGCGCCACCCGCAGCCGCGCCGCGACCGCGAGTGATGCACCAGCGGCTGCGGTCGACGGCGATGGGAAGGGTGCGGCCACCAACGACGCGCGGAAGGCGACCGACGTAACCGACGCGGACCGCGCCGATCAAAGCGATCGGTCCGAGGATGAGACGCCCACACGGGCGGAGAGCGCCGACACGTCCGATGCCACTGCGCCGTTCGTGGCGGAGGCGCAGCCTCGCCATCCGGACCAGGCCAGGCCGGGCAACAACCGGCCTGCCGGCGGCGGACAGCACTTCCCGGTCGCCGGCCAGGGCGGCGCCGCTCCGGGTCAGGGCACCTTCGAAAGCGAGCCCGGGAACCGCCGGAACCGGAGGCGCCGCGGCCGCGACCGTGAGCGGGCGCCCGAACGCGGCGAGCGTGATTTGCAAGGCCAGGGCAGCAACGATCCGCAGTTCTCCGGCGAGCCCGTGCCGGTCAAGGGCTACCTTGACCTGCGCGACGAGGGCTATGGCTTTCTGCGCACCACTGGGTTCCTGGCCGGGCCCAAGGACGTGTACGTCTCGGTCAGCCAGGTGCGCAAGTTCGCCCTGCGCAAGGGCGACTACATCGAAGGCGCCAGCCGGCCGGCCAGCACCAATGAGAAGTACCCGGCCCTGCTGCGCGTCGACACGGTCAGCGGCATGTCGCCCGACGATGCAAGGACCCGGTCCCGATTCGAGGATCTCACACCCCTTTTCCCCGATGAGAAACTCCGCCTCGAGGTGCCTGGGGACGCCGCCAACATGACGGCCCGAATCGTCGATCTCATCTCGCCGATCGGCAAAGGCCAGCGGGGGCTCATCGTCTCGCCTCCCAAGGCGGGCAAGACCACCGTCCTCAAGCAGATCGCCCACTCGATCGAAGCCAACAACCCCGAAGTCCATCTCATGGTCCTGCTCGTCGACGAGCGGCCCGAAGAGGTCACCGACATGCGTCGCTCGGTCAAAGGCGAGGTGATCGCGTCGACCTTCGACCGCCCATCAGAAGAGCACACCCAGGTGGCCGAGCTGGCCATCGAGCGGGCCAAGCGATTGGTGGAACTCGGCCAGGACGTGGTCATCGTCCTCGACGGCATCACCCGGCTGGCCCGGGCCTACAACCTGGCCCAGCCGGCCACCGGCCGGATCATGTCCGGTGGCGTGGACTCGGGCGCTCTCTACCCGCCGAAGAAGTTCTTCGGCTCGGCGCGGAATATTGAAGAGGGCGGATCGTTAACCATCTTGGCCACAGCACTGGTCGAGACGGGCTCGCGCATGGATGAGGTGATCTTCGAAGAGTTCAAGGGAACCGGGAATATGGAGCTGCGACTCGACCGAAAGCTGGCCGAGCGACGCGTGTACCCGGCTCTCGACGTCAATGCCTCGTCCACCCGGCACGAGGAGCTGCTTTTCGACCGGACCCAGCTCGAGCAGGTCTGGAAGCTGCGCCGGGTGCTCAACGCCCTCGGCAGCGAGGGCAGCGCCGCCGCCGGACTGGAGCTCCTGATGGACAAGATCAAGACGACCAAGAGCAACGACGAGTTTCTCGCCGAGATTGCCAAGGGTCCCACCCCACCGGTGTAAGGAGAAGACCGTGAAGACCGAGATCCACCCCAACTACATCGAGGCCACAGTGAGGTGTTCCTGTGGCAATACGTTCACCACCCGTTCGACCAAGCCCGAGCTCCACAGCGAGCTGTGCAACGAGTGCCATCCCTTCTATACCGGCAAGCAGAAGCTGGTTGACACCGGAGGCCGGGTAGAGCGCTTCGAGCGCCGGTACGGCCAGCGCAAGGGCCGCAAGTAGTCGCCACCGCTCCGGGCGGTGGCGTGAACGCCTCTACGCTGGTGGGTGATGCTCGACCGCCTCGCCAGTCTCGATAGCGAGTACGAGCACGTCGTCGCCCAGCTTAGCGACCCCGACGTGCTCACGGATCAGCGCGCCGTTCGGGAGCTGTCCAAGCGCCAAAAGGACCTCGAGCCGGTGGCGCGCGCCTATCGCGACTACAAGCGGGCTACCGAGGACCTGGCCGCGGCGCGCGAGATGCAGCACGACGCCGATGCCGGCGAGGACCGTGACATGGTCCGCGCCGAGATCGATGACGCGGAGACGACCATCGCCCGCTTGGAGGAGGAACTGAAGATTCTCCTCCTGCCCCAGGATCCCAACGACGGCAAGAACGTGATCGTGGAGCTTCGAGGAGCCGAGGGAGGCGAGGAGGCCAACCTGTTCGCCAAGGATCTGTTCGAGATGTACGTGCACTACGCCGAGCGCATGGGCTGGAAACAGGAACTGCTCGCCTCCGACCCGTCATCGATGGGTGGATTCAACGAGGTGACCTTTCTCCTCAAGGGTGGCGACGTGTGGAGCCGCATGAAGCACGAAGGCGGCGTGCATCGCGTCCAGCGCGTACCGGTCACCGAGTCCCAGGGCCGCATCCACACGTCGTCGGCGACGGTGACCGTGTTGCCCGAGGCGGAGGAGGTGGACGTGCACATCGAGGACAAGGACCTGAAGATCGACGTGTACCGGTCGACCGGTCCGGGCGGCCAGTCCGTCAACACCACCGACTCGGCGGTGAGGATCACCCACCTGCCTACGGGGATGGTGGTGGCCATGCAGGACGAGAAGAGCCAGATCCAG
>CAXMLU010000356.1:0-1659 GCA_964194255.1 uncultured bacterium | reverse complement strand
CCAGCCAGTAGCCGTGGCCGGTGGGGGTGGCGGCCATGCCAACGATGGGTTGGTTGAGATGGAGCGCGCCCGTCGACCCGTAGAACACCGTGTCGCCGTAGGCGAAGATGCCGCCGTCGGACGCGACCAGGCGGTACCCGCCCGGGCACCCGCAGTCCGGGCTCGGACCTCCACCCGGACCGGTGGCCGGGACCGGTGCCGCGCAATACGCCTTCGCTGTGAGCCGCAGGTAGCCGCCGTCGTCATCGGACAGTGTGCTCACATGGCTGTTGCAGATGGCCGGCCCGGACGTGCCCTCCGTCGTGCAGGACGACGCCGGGTTGGTGACCCCGTCGGCGTTTCCATCCCAGTTGACGGTACTGCCGGCATTGCCGGCGCCGAACAACAGCCCGATCACGCCGATGGAGGCCAACTCTTGCGGATGAGCCAGGAAGTACTCCACCCGGTTGTCCTGGTAATGGCCCAACGTGTTGTTCTCGGTGTCGTAGTACTGATTGCCGATCGGGATCTGCCAGACCATGGCCGCCCGACCGGTAGCGGCGGTGATGGCGCCGAGGTGACGCTCCCACCGGCTGAAGTTCGGGAGCGAGACGTTGAGTCGGTCCCACCACACCTGGCGGCCGTAGACGTTGGCGTAGTAGCCGGCGTCCCGGTCCGACACGTCGTTGAATATGAGGTCGTAGCCGCCTGGCGCGAGTCCCGCTCTCGAAGCGAAGGCGGCGACCTGCTGGCCGAGCGCGACCGGATCATCGGCCGGATCGGTGCTGCTGCCGATGTCGTGCAAGGTGGCCCAGTTGCTCACATGGAAGCCCATGCGGACGTTCGGGGCGTAAAGGTCGCGCAGATGCAGGAGGGCCAGATGGAACCCACGGAAGTCGTTCTCAAACGAAGCCACGTCGTGGACGCCCGACGATGAAACGGAGGCGGTGAGCTGCGCAGGATCGTTGTTCTGCCCGGAGCAGAACCCGAAGCAATTGCCACCGGGGAGAACGGCCTGCTCGGCATAGCCCTCGAGATCCGGCTCCACCTGCACGATGGCCGTGCCACCGAACCCCGATGAGCCGAGCCGCTGCATCAGCGTGGCGAAGTCAGCGAAGTAGGACGCCATCAGGCTGGGGGAGTTGAGGTTGGAGATGTCCTTCTGCGCTTCGCCGCAGCCCGAACAGGATCCGGTGCTTTGCAGCAGCATGTAATACGGAAAGACCGGGATGATGTGCTTCGACGCGGCGTTGTTGGCGTAGAGCAGCGGGAAGGTCCCGCCGGTGTTCCATGTCTGCCAGCCGCCGCCGGTATTCACGCCGCCGGCCAGGTACTGGTAGGCGTAGTCCCACGGGACGCCTGACGACGGGACCCAGCCATTGAGTCCGCTGGCGTCGGGTGCCGCGCTCACGCCGAGACCCAGGTGGCTGGGCAAGCCAGTCGGCAGGCTCTTACCGGCTCGCCGCGGTACGGCCCGAACGGCCGAGGCAGGGCCGGTGGCCAGGAATGGGGCGAGAAGGGCGACGATCCCGACCAGCCACAACCGATGTCTCACCACTGATCGCCTATCGACACGGGGCTGGCCGCTCCTGTCGGTCGCGACGCGGGTTTGAGGCGAACGACCCACGCCGAGGTCACACGCAGCCACGAGTTGTGCGCGTGGCTTTACGTGGTTTGCCA
>CAXMLU010000355.1:0-2403 GCA_964194255.1 uncultured bacterium | reverse complement strand
GGGGTTGGGGTCCCCGGGCGGGCCAAAAAGCACAGTGACCGATGTCATGTGGACTTTTGGAGGTGAGGCACTCAAGATAACCGTGTTAGGTTAACTAGAAGCAGGGAGAGCCACTCATGTTGCAGCGCCTGGCCGAAGGAACTGTCCGTCGCCACCGTCTCGTCCTCGTTCTCACCCTGGTCTTCTTTGCCTTGGCCGGCATCGTCGGCGGCGGCGTGGCCAAACATCTTTCGTCCGGAGGGTTCGACAACCCGTCCGCGCCCTCTAGCAAGGTAAAGGCGGCGCTCGCCAGCACCTTCCATCAGGGCGATCCCAACCTCGTCCTTCTGGTCACGGCCAAATCCGGCCGCACCGTCGACAGCCCGGCCATGGCGGCCGAGGGAGCGGCCCTGACACAGGAACTCGGCCGGCAAAAAGGCGTCGCCCTCTCCGTGTCCTACTGGTCGCTCGGCTCGCCAGCCCCGCTGAAGAGCAAGGACAGTCGTCAGGCTCTCGTCCTGGCCCGGATCTCCGGAACCGATGACCAGGTTCGGAACACGGTCAAGGTGCTCTCGCCCCGGTTCAGCCGGGGCGATCCCGTCGCCACGGTGCGCGCCGGCGGCTTCGCTGAGGTCTTCCGCCAGGTCGGTAGCCAGATCGAGAAGGACCTCAAGGTGGCCGAGGGCGTGGCCATCCCGATCACCGTCCTGCTCCTCATCGTCGTGTTCGGCAGCGCCGCCGCCGCGTCCCTTCCGCTGGCCATCGGCGGGCTGTCGGTGGTGGGCACGTTCCTCGTGCTACGGATCCTTGCATCGATCACCCAGGTGTCCATCTTCTCGTTGAACCTCACCACGGCCATGGGCCTGGGCTTGGCCATTGACTACAGCTTGTTCGTGGTGTCCCGGTATCGCGAGGAACTCGCGGCTGGCCGGGAACCGAACACCGCGGTGGTGCGAGCAGTGCAGACCGCGGGGCGCACGGTTGTGTTCTCCGCCTTCACTGTCGCCATCTCCCTCGCCGCGCTTCTTGTGTTCCCGCTGTCCTTCCTCCGCTCGTTTGCTTATGCCGGCATCGCCGTCGTCGCGGTCGCCGCGGTCGGCGCGGTCGTGGTCCTCCCCGCGATGCTTTCGGCTCTGGGACGGCGCGTGGAGTGGGGCCGGATGCCTTGGCGACGTGGACGTCAGCAGGCGGCGGTGGGCACCGGCTTGTGGCACCGAGTCGCCATGAACGTCATGCGCCGCCCGCTCATCATCGGCGGCTCGGTGGTCGTCATCTTGCTGGTCCTGGGGGCGCCGTTCCTCTCCATTCGCTTCGGTCTTCCCGACGACCGCGTGCTGCCGGCGTCCGCCTCTAGCCGGCTCGTACAGGAAGACATCAGACACAACTTCTCCTCCAACGAGGCGTCGGCCGTGTCCGTCCTGACCACGGCTCCGGTCGATCCCACCTCGGTGGCGGGGTACGCGGCGCGCCTGTCCGCGCTGCCCGGTGCGTCGCGCGTGGATGCGTTGACCGGCTCGTACATCGCCGGCCACCAGGTCGTCGGTCCCACGCCGTTGAGCACCGCCCGTTACACCCCCGTGCAGGGAACGGGCACGTGGCTTTCGCTCGTCCTGGCGGTCGAACCCCTTTCCCCTGCCGGAGAACATCTGGTGAAAGAGGTGCGCGCTCTTCCGGCGCCGTTCGCAGTCCGGGTCGGTGGGCAGTCGGCTCAGCTGGTGGACTCCAAGGCCTCCATCTTTGGCCGGCTCCCGCTGGCGGCCGGTCTTATCGGTCTGGTCACCCTCACCGTGTTGTTCCTCTTCACCGGCAGCGTGATCGTTCCCATCAAGGCGGTTGTTCTCAACCTCCTGAGCCTGTCGGCCACGTTCGGCGCCATGGTGTGGATCTTCCAGCAGGGCCATCTGGCCTCGCTCCTCCACTTCACCCCCACCGGGACGATCGACACGACCACGCCGATCCTCATGTTCTGCATCGCGTTCGGCCTGTCAATGGACTACGAAGTCTTCCTCCTGTCCCGTATCAAGGAAGAGCACGATCGCACCGGTGACAATGTTGCATCCGTGGCCCTCGGCCTGGAGCACACCGGCGGGATCGTCACCGCATTGGCGGCCCTGCTGGCCGTTGTCTTCCTGGCCTTCGCCACGTCGCAGATCTCATTCATCAAGCTGTTCGGCATCGGCCTGGCCATGGCCGTGCTGGTCGACGCCACGCTCGTTCGGGCCGCGCTCGTCCCTGCGTTCATGCGTCTTGCCGGCGAGGCCAACTGGTGGGCACCGGCCCCGCTCAAGCGGGTCTACAAGCGCTTCGGGATCAGCGAGTCTCCGTCCACCCCGGCCGACTCCGATGCAACTCTGGAGCCAGCTCCGCGGGTCGAGGCCCCGGCCGCCACGCCGCGCGTCACCAAGGTCCAGTACCGTCTTGACG
>CAXMLU010000354.1:0-1938 GCA_964194255.1 uncultured bacterium | reverse complement strand
ATGTGTATAAGAGACAGGCATAAGGCAGTGTCTTGAGGCGTGCAGCCCGCTGTTGCGTACAGGTCTTGCGATCTGGGCGCAGTCATCGTAGGGTGCTGCAAGAGCGGCCGGAGATTCGGCGGGCTTTTCTCGCTTTCAGAGTCGAGTGGCATGACCGACAGTATTGGAGGGGTGGATGTCTGAGACGACGCTGACGGCTCCGGCGGGTGACAGTGGACCAGCGGCCCAGTTGATTCTGAGACCGTACGACCCGGGCAAGCGCATCGCGTCGTGGTTCCCGTTCTCCCGGGAGGAACTGCCCCGCTTGTTCGGCATCTACGCCGCGGTTGGACTGCTCAACTTGCTCGGCTGGGGTGCCTACCTCTACTACCACAACAGGTTCGGGCCGCTGTATGCCGCGGCTGGGAGCGCGGCGTTCGTGTTCGGTTTGCGGCACGCCTTTGACGCCGATCACATCTCGGCGATCGATGACACCACCCGCTATCTGATGCAGCGGGGTAAGCACCCCCTTGGGGTCGGCCTGTTCTTCTCGATGGGTCACTCCACCATTGTCCTGGCATTGTCGCTGGCCATCGCGCTGGCCGCTGAGAGTGTGCAGAAGCACATCCCGGGATTGCAGAAGCTGGGTGGCACCATCGGTGCCAGCGTGTCGGGAACCTTCCTCATTCTTATTGGGGTGCTCGACTTTCTGATCCTGCGGGGCATCATCGATGTCTGGAAGAAGACCAAGAGCGGGAACTACTCCACACAGGAACTCGACGACCTGATGTCGCAACGTGGCTTCTTGAACCGGATCCTGGGGAGCCGCTGGCGGAAGTTCGTGAGTGACAGCTGGCAGATGTACCCCGTCGGGGTACTGTTCGGCCTTGGTTTCGATACCGCCTCGCAGGTCGCGCTCATCGGCCTCACCGCGGCGGCGGCCACTGGGACGGTGCAAGGCGCGGGTGGTAAACACCTGCCGTTCATGGCCATCGTCGCCTTGCCGTTGCTGTTCGCGGGCGGGATGACGGCCATGGACACCACCAATGGTGTCGTCATGACCCGGGCCTATTCGTGGGCGTTCACCAACCCGCTGCGCAAGGTGTATTACAACATGGCGACCGTCGGCCTCGGGGTGTTCGTCGCCCTCGGAGTGGGTACCATCGAATACCTGCAGGTCTTCGGTGACCACGCTGGGCTCCACGGTGCGTTCTGGGATTTCATCGCCAAGCTCAACTTCCAGTATCTCGGCTACGGCATCGTCTCGACCTTCGTGGTGGTGTGGATCGTCTCGATGCTCATCTTCAAGTTTTTCCATTTCGAGGAGAAGTACGGCGCCAACGCGGTCGACCCGTTCAAGTCAGCGGCGGCCAAGTAAACGCCGTGCCAGCCCGAACGATGTTGGACATTGAGGCAGCCCTTTGGGACTGATCCGGCGCCGTCTGCTGCTGCTGGCCCAACCGATCCGGGCACAGATCATGGTCGCCGCCCTGGTCGGGCTGGCGGTGGTGGCGACGCACGTGGCCCAAGCCGTCATCGTCGCCCATATCCTGGTGGCGGCATTCCGGGGCCGCTATCAGCAGTCGGCGCCCCTGCTGGCGGCCCTGGCCTCGGTGGTCATCGTTCGAATCGTTCTGCTGCGAGTGCAGGAGGTGCATGCCTCGGCCACGGCCGCCACGCTGCGACAGGACCTTCGGGCCCGGTTGTATGCGAGGTTGGCCGCGCTCGGGCCGGCCTATCTGGTTCGCCATCGGACCGGGGCCGTACAGGCCACCGTCCTTGACGGTGTCGACGCCCTCGGCACCTACTTCGCCCGGTTCATCCCCTTGCTGGCCGCCGCCGCCGTGACCGTGGTCGGGGTGGTGGCAGGTATCGCCGTCCTCGACCCGATCACCGGCGCGGCCGTGCTGGCCTGCGCCCTGTTGGTGCCCGCCGCGCCGATCATCACCGAGCGGGCGT
>CAXMLU010000353.1:0-2350 GCA_964194255.1 uncultured bacterium | reverse complement strand
TGACGAGCACGCCGAGGACACCGAACGCGATCTGCGACAAGTGGATGCCGCCAAGGCTGACCCGGACCGCGTCGAGGGTCGCTTTGTCGTGGGCGCTGAGGTGGCCGGGGAGGAAGATGGCCTCGAGCGCGGCGAAGCCCACGTTGAACGCGACGGCCGCGAACAGCGTCCAGTAGGTGGAGCGGACCGAGCGGATCTTGCAGAACTCCGATCGGAGAATGCCAGCGAAGCCCGAGAGCGGGCCGTAGGAGGTTTGCGCGGTTGCGACGGCTTCCATGACCGCTCCTCAACTCCTGGCCGGGATGGCTGCGTCCCCGGCCGGGCGGTAGTCGACAGCGTCTCGGGTCAGCTCCATGTAGGTGTCCTCTAGGGACGCCTGGTGCGCCGAGAGTTCCTGCAGCGCCAGTCCGTTCGCCCGGGCCAGCTCGCCGACGCCGTCACAGGTGGCGCCGGCGACGCGAAGCGTGTCGTCGGCCTGACGGGCGACCGTGGCACCCTGCGCGGCGAGCAGCGCCGCCAGCGTGTCGGCCTGCGGGGAGCGGACCCGAACGAAGTTGCCCGAGCCGCTCTTCAGGAATTCTTCGACGGTGGTCTGGGCGATCAGGCGGCCACGTCCAATGATGATCAGCCGGTCGGCGGTGATCGACATCTCGCTCATCAGGTGGCTCGACAAGAAGACGGTGCGCCCCTCAGCGGCGAGGGACTTCAACAGGGTGCGGATCCACAGAACGCCCTCGGGGTCGAGGCCGTTGACCGGCTCATCGAACATCAGCACACGCGGATCACCGAGCAGCGCGGCGGCGATGCCCAGGCGTTGTGCCATGCCGAGTGAGAAGCCGCCCGAGCGCTTCTTGGCGACGCGGCGCAGCCCAACCTGGTCGAGCACCTCGTCGACCCTGCCTCTGCCGATCCCGTTGCTGAGCGCCAGGCACAGGAGGTGGTTGTAGGCGCTGCGCCCGCCGTGGGTCGCTTTGGCCTCAAGCAGCGCCCCGACCTCGAACAGCGGACGGCGATACTCGGCGTACGGCCTCCCGTTGACGGTCACCGACCCCGACGTCGGCTCGTCGAGGCCGAGGATCATGCGCATGGTCGTCGACTTCCCTGCCCCGTTCGGGCCGAGAAACCCGGTCACCTGTCCCGGCGGCACAGTGAAAGACAAGTCGTCGACCGCCCAGGTTGCTCCGTAGCGCTTGGACAGGCCGGTTGCCTCAATCATCTGCGAACGCCGACGCTTCCTGGCAACGACGGCAACCTCATCTGGGTCGGCGCCGGCCCCAAGGCCTCGGACGACGCCCCGCGTTCTTGGTCGGATGTCAATGGGCACCTGGGCCGATAGTTCCGGTGAGATGCAGCACGACCATCGCCAGGACCGC
The DNA here is from genome assembly GCA_964194255.1 of uncultured bacterium. Classification (GTDB taxonomy): domain Bacteria; phylum Actinomycetota; class Acidimicrobiia; order Acidimicrobiales; family CAXMLU01; genus CAXMLU01. Next base: position 977 of record CAXMLU010000353.1, on the reverse strand, counting down.
AACGATCGCGATGCTGATGCCCACCACGGCTATCCAGCGTCGTGCGCCGGCGGTCGATCCGAGATCGGGCCCGACGGCCGAGTCATCGTCGGTGTCGGGGTGGTAAGGCAGCTCAGCCATGTCGTCTCCTCCTCCGTCTTCTTCGTCGTCCACTCAGGGTATCGATACAGTCTGTCGGTATCAAGCCAGAATGTCTTGCCATCGACGTCACGTATACTGGCAGGGTGCCGAAGCTGTGGAACGACACGATCGAGGCCCACCGCCGGGAGGTGCGCGACGCCATCCTGGACGCCACCGCTGCGCTGGCGGCCGAGCACGGGCTGTTGTCGGTGACCATGTCGCAGATCGCCGAAGGGACGGGCATCGGGCGGGCCACGCTGTACAAGTACTTCCCGGATGTCGAAGCGATCCTGCTCGCCTGGCACGAACGTCAGATCAACGCTCACCTCGAACAGCTCGCCGCGGCCCGGAACCGGGCCGGCAACGCCGGCGAGCGACTCGAAGAAGTTCTGGAGACATTCGCCCTGATCTCCCACGAATCCCACGGGCACCACAACACCGAACTCGCCGCGTTCCTGCATCGAGGCGCGCAGGTCGGCCGAGCGCAGCAACAGGTCCGCGCCCTCATCGCAGAGCTACTGACCGAGGGCGCCGAGGCCGGCGACAGTCGAGACGACGTCGCACCTGACGAGCTCGCGAGCTATTGCCTGCACGCCCTCGGGGCGGCCAGCAGCCTGCCGTCCAAAGCCGCGGTCCGCCGTCTTGTCAACGTGACCATCGCCGGGTTGCGCCCGCAGCGCTAACTCGATCTCCCTAGACAGTGCCGGTTGCCGAAGTAGATCACACCGTTCGCTCTAGGTCCGGGGGAGCGATCGCCGTGTCGTCGATGTGGGTCGGTCGATCAGCAGCGTGCCCTTGACCGGAGTCGTCAAAAGGCGCTGTTGCGTTATCGTTGGCGGAGCCGCGTCGATGCCAGG
>CAXMLU010000352.1:0-4993 GCA_964194255.1 uncultured bacterium | reverse complement strand
GATCGGCGGCGAGGGCGCCGCAGCCAGTGCCGTGGTCACCCATCGCCTGGAATCGACGGGATCGATGACGTCATCGATCTCGAAGTAGGTGGCCGTGTTGAGCGCCTTGCCGTGCGCGTACATGCGCGCCACCATCTCGTCGAAGAGTGCCTGACGGTCGGATGCATTGTCGGCGGCGTCGAGCTCCCGGCGGAAGCCGAGCTTCACCGCGCCCTCGAGGCCCATGCCACCGAACTCGCCGGTCGGCCATGCCACGGTGAAGATCGGAGCCTTGAAGCTGCCGCCGGCCATGGCCTGTGCGCCGAGTCCGTACCCCTTCCGCAGCACGATCGTGCAGAAGGGCACAGTGAGACTGGCGCCGGTGACGAACATCCGGCTGACGTGGCGCACGAGGGCGGTCTTCTCGGCCTCGGGGCCAACCATGATCCCCGGCGTGTCGCAGAGGAAGAGAAGAGGGAGGTCGAAGGCATCGCAGACCTGCATGAACCGAGCCGCCTTGTCGGCGCCGTCGGCGTCGATGGCGCCGGCCAGATGGGACGGGTTGTTGGCGATGACGCCGAGAGGACGGCCCTCTACGCGGATCAGGGCCGTCACCATTCCGAGTCCGAACTGGCGACGAAGCTCGAGCACCGATCCGGTGTCGGCGATGGTCTCGATGACGCCACGGACGTTGTAGATGCGCAGCCGGTTTTCAGGAATGGCCCCGCGTAGCTCCCGCTGATCGGCGCACGTCCACTCTGTGGCCGGTCCCTGGAAGTAGGAGAGGTACTTCTTGGCCACCCCGACCGCCTCGGCCTCATCGGCCACGGCGATGTCGACCACTCCATTCGGAACCTGCACCGACATCGGACCGATCTGGTCCGGTTCGAAGGCACCGAGGCCGCCCCCTTCGATCATGGCCGGCCCGCCCATACCGATGTTCGAGTCGGCGGTAGCGATCACCACGTCGCAGCACCCGAGCAGGGCCGCGTTGCCGGCAAAGCAATAACCCGAGTTGATGGCGATCAGCGGGACGAGTCCGCTCAGACCGCCAAAGAGGCTGAAGGCCATGCAGTCGAGCCCGGAGGCGCCCGTGCCATCGGTGTCGCCCGGCCGACCTCCTCCGCCTTCGGTGAAGAACACGATCGGAAGCCGCAACCGCTCCGCCAGCTCGAACAACCTGTCCTTCTTGCGATGATTCTGGAGACCTTGGGTTCCGGCCAGCACGGTGTAGTCGTACGACATCACGATGGTCTGGTGGCCGTTCACGGTGCCGAGGCCGGCCACCAACCCGTCCGCCGGTGTCCGCCGGATGAGGTCATCCACCGACCGGCGGCGACGCTGGGCGGCGATGACCAGCGGTCCGTACTCCGTGAAGCTGCCCGGGTCACAGAGGTCGGCGACGTTCTCCCTCGTGGTCCGCTGGCGGGTCGTCCGTCGGCGGGCCACGGCATCGGGCCGGTTGGCGTCGTCGCCGACGGTGTGGCGCTGACGGACCTCGGCCAGGTCCGGGCGAATCTCGTCGGTGGCCGCGGCCGTGGCCTCACCGGCATCGCTGCCCTGGGTGCGATCCTCACCGTGGACGTCCGGTTCGACAACGACCAGGGGGCGGTCCGGTTGGACCATCTCGCCGGGGACGACGGCGATGGCGGTCACCTGCCCGCTCCACTCGGCGGCGATGATGTGCTCCATCTTCATCGACTCGATGACCATGAGTTGCTGGCCGACCCGCACGACGTCGCCCTCGGCCACGTCGATCGACACGATGGTCCCCTGCATTGGGGCAGCGATTACCGACCCCTGGGTGGGCGCATCCATCGGCAAATACCCTACGGTACCGACGCGTGCGATCCTCCGACCGGGCTGCCAAGTCTCCCGTAGCCGGACTGTGACCCGCCTCCTCCTGGTCGACGACGAAGCCAACTTCTTGCGGGCCCTCGGTACCAGCCTGCGGGCGCGGGGCTACCAGGTCGACCTGGCGGCGACGGGCGAGGAGGGCCTGGACCTGGCCGCCGCCAACCCCCCGGATGTCGTCCTGCTCGATCTTGGCCTGCCAGGGATCGACGGCCTCCAGGTGCTCGAGAGACTGCGGGAGCGAAGCCGGGTGCCGGTCATCGTATTGTCCGCTCGGCACAACGAGTCGTCCAAAGTGGCCGCTCTCGATCTCGGGGCCGACGACTACGTCACCAAACCGTTCGGCATGGACGAGCTCTTGGCTCGCCTCAGGGCCGCGCTCCGCCGGGGCACGGTGGCGGACGAGACCGCAGGCGTGTCGACCGCCGACTTCTCGGTGGACCTGGTTGCAAAGCAGGTGCGCTCCTCAGGCCGCGAGATCCGCCTCACGCCGACGCAGTGGCACCTGGTCGAGATCATGGTGCGCAACGCCGGTCGCCTGGTCAGTCAGCGCGAGCTGCTCGAGCTGGTCTGGGGTCCCACCTTCGCCGGGCAGACGCACTACCTGCGCATCTTCATGGCCCAAATCCGGCGCAAGCTCGAGCCAGAACCGTCCCGGCCCCGCTACTTCCTCACCGAACCCGGCATGGGCTACCGATTCGAGCCGGGCCCGGACCCGACCGGCCCGGATTGAGCCGCGGTCTACCGTCAGTCGCCGCCCGATCCCGTTCGACCGGCGGCGGGGGCACCGTCCGCGGCAAGATGAGCACGCCGGAAAGCCCGGCACCTGTCCAAGATGAGGGAGGGGAGCCGTGCCCGAGATGGCCAGGCCGCCGTTGCCGTACGAGTTCATGCCGCTTGTACCGAGCTTCACGGTGACGAGCACCGACATGGCGGCCGGCGCCACGCTGGCCGACGCTCAGGTCTACAACGGGATGGGCCTGTCGGGCGGCAACATCTCCCCGCAGCTCAGCTGGAACGGCTATCCGGCCACCACCAGGAGCTTTGCCGTGACCTGCTTCGACCCTGACGCCCCGACGGGAAGCGGCTTCTGGCACTGGTCGCTTTTCGACATCCCGGCCGACGTGACCTCGCTGCCGTCCGCCGCCGCCAGCGGCGGCATGGCCGGACTGCCCAGCGGCGCGGTTCACGTCCGTAACGACTACGGATCGAACGATTTCGGTGGTGCGGCTCCGCCCGAAGGGGATCCGCCCCACCGGTACGTGTTCGCCGTCCACGCCGTGGACACCGAGAAGCTGGGACCCGATGCGGACGCGTCACCGGCGGTCGTCGGCTTCATGCTGCGCTTCCACACGGTAGGCCGAGGACTGCTGATCCCCGTCTACAGCCGCTAGCGGAGCCGGCTCACCGCGTCGCTACCGACCTGGCGAAGCCGGTCGATTGCGATCGCGGCCTGGCCGGCGATGACGTTGCCCGGAGGAGTGTCGGGAGACCGCGGGTGGGGACGCTTGGGTGACGCCTTCTTGAGCTCGAGCATGTCCTCACCCAACTGAGCCAGCTGCTTGCGGCCAGCCCCCTGACGAACGAGGGGGAACATCTCGCCTTCTTCCTCCTCGATGTGATGGCGCACACTCTCCATGAGCACAGTCACCTTGGCGACGAACCGCTCGTCGGTCGGATCCATATCCTCGAGTTCCGACAGCGTCCACTTCACGATGTGGTGCTCTTCGAGTCCCTCGAGGACATCCGCTTCAGCCTCGGGGACGACCTTCCGCACGAACGGATAGAAGAGCTGCTCCTCAATTGACGCGTGAATAGAGAACTCGGTGATCATCTGGTCAACCAGTTCACCCTGAGCTTTCTGGGCGCGTTCTCCCGTTTGGTCGAACTGGCGGAACAGGGACTTGGACCTTCTTGTGGTCATCCCGTAGAAGGGTAATGGCGTCCGTTACAGGCCCCGCCGCCGGCCGCGGTAGCCGTAACCAATCCCACCGGTCAGGAGAAGTACCACAAGGACGATGAGCAGGATTTCCAACATGCACAAGGTCTTCCCGTTCAGGGGGCAAACAAAACGTATTCCCCTGCGACTCGTGCCAAGCTGTCCCCGATGACTGCGGTCTTTGTTCATGGTGTGCCGGAGACGCCTTCAGTGTGGGAGCCGCTGGTCCCCCACCTCAAGCATCCGGATGTCGTCACTGTTCAGCTCCCGGGCTTCGGGTGTCCGCGTCCCGAAGGCTTTGCGGCGACCAAGGACGATTACGTCGCTTGGGTCATCGCCGAGCTCGAGAAGGTGCGGCTCGACGGGCCTGTAGACCTGGTCGGCCACGACTGGGGCGGCGGGTTCGTTGTGCGACTCGTCAGTACCCGGCCCGACCTGGTCCGTTCGTGGGTCACCGACGCGGCCGGCATCGCCGATGTCAATTTTGAATGGCACGAATTCGCCAAGATCTGGCAGACCCCAGGCGCCGGCGAGGAATTTTTCGACCAGCAACTCGCCCAGTCCATCCAGGACCGCGCCGCCGTGTTCGAGATGTTCGGTGTGCCAGCGGATCAGGCCATAGTCATGGCCGGTGCGATCGACCGGACCATGGCGGATTGCATCTTGGCCCTCTACCGGTCGGCGATGAAGGTGGGCCAGGAATGGGCTCCCGACTTCCGCGACGTGCCGGCCCCTGGGATGGTGCTATTGCCTTCGGAGGATCCGTTCCTCTCGGCCGATGGGGCGCGCTCAGCGGCCAATCAGGCCGGGGCGCGGGTGACCGAGCTACCGGGGCTGGGTCACTGGTGGATGGCCCAGGATCCAGCTCGGGGTGCCGCCGTGCTCGACGACTTCTGGGGCTCGCTCGCCTAACGCATGCGGACCCACCGGAGTTACTACGGCGGTCCGTCGGATGCGATGAGGTAATGACCGCCGGCGAGAACGAGCAGCAGCATCCGTGCGTAGGTCGATTGCTCGTGGCCAGCACGGCGGTGGCCGTCTCCCGACGTGTCGAACTGAACGGTGCCTCGCACATCAACACCTATCCCGGGCGGCGCCTGGGGGTTCTTTCGGTCAGGGACAAGGACCACGGTCGTGCGGTCAAAGCGGCAGCTCGGCACGGCGAACTGACCCGCGTGCCTCGCCGCGTCGATCTGGTTGAGGATGCTGTCGAGCGGCGGG
>CAXMLU010000351.1:0-3439 GCA_964194255.1 uncultured bacterium | reverse complement strand
CCCCGAGCCGTTCTCCTACACCTTCGGCGGGAGCTAGCCCTGGCGGCCGACGACTCGATTATCTCGGGTGTGAAGCCTCAGCTGAGCGCCTCGCGGCGCACCTTGCCTATCGCCGTCTTCGGCAGGGACTCCAGCAACACCACCTCTCGTGGTGCAGCCCAGGGCGCAACATCCTCCTTGACGAGGGCGCGGAGCTCGTCGAGCGTCGGTGGGGTGCCGTTCGGGACGATGAAGGCGACGACGCGTTCGCCCCACTCGGGATCAGGACGGCCGGCCACGGCCACCTCGGCCACACCGGGATGGCGTCGCAACGCGTGCTCGACCGGCGCCGGCCACACGTTCTCGCCGCCCGTGATGATGAGATCGGACAACCGACCATGCACCACCAGCCGGCCGTCGGGGTCGAAACGGCCGGCGTCTCCGGTCGGGAACCAGCCGTCGACGTCCAGAGCGGTGACATCGACCTCGGCGCTGCGATAGGCGCGCAGCAACATCGGTCCACGCAGGAAGATCTGCTCGTCCGGACCGAGACGAACCGAGACACCCTCCAGCGGAACACCGTCGTAGACGACACCCGATCCGGTCTCGGTCATTCCATAGGTCGTCACCACGTTGTCGGGCAGGCCGCTCGGTGGAGCCGATCCGCCGAGCACGATCAAGCGGAACGCCGACGGGTCGATCCGCTGGAGGGCGGTGGCGACGAGCGAGACTAGTGAGGCGCCCGATCGCTGGACGGTGTCGGCCGAAAATCCGTCGTGGACCTCCAACGCCGTGCCGGTGATGAGGGCGCGAGTGACCACCGACAGCCCGCCGACATGGGCCAGGGGAAGGCAGGCCAGCCACGCGTCAGACGCGGGGTCCACGTCGAGGCGGGCCGAGCTGGCGCGGGCCGACGCCTCCACCGCGGCGTGAGTGAGCACCACCCCTTTCCCCTCACCTGTCGTCCCACTGGTGGCGAGGACCAGCGCGTCGCCGTCCTCCACCGGCCGTTCCCCGATCGTGGCCAGCAGCCGGGCCCGTGCCGAGACGGGCAGCCGCGGGTCGAGCGGGAGTACCGCGTCGCCGGCGTCCCACGCCCGGCGGAGGGCGTCGACAAAGCTCGCCGTCCCGACTGCATCGATTGCCAACAGACGACGCATGCCAGGTAGTTTGCCTGCGCTATGACACTTCCCGATTGGAAGGCCTCCGGCGACTACGGCGACATCCGGTACGAGACCGCCGACAGCATGGCCAAGATCACCATCAACCGCCCCGAGGTGCGCAACGCGTTCCGCCCGCAAACCCTCGCCGAGCTGTCCCGGGCGTTCGACGTGGCCCGCGACGACCCGGACGTGGGAGCCATCATCCTGACCGGTGAGGGGCCGCTCGCCTTCTGCTCCGGCGGCGATCAGCGCATCCGGGGCGACGATGGCTACATGGGCGACGACGACGTGGCCAAACGGGGGATCGGCCGGCTCGATGTCGGCGACCTGCACGTGAAGATCCGGCGGCTGCCCAAACCGGTGGTGGCCATGGTGGCCGGCTACGCCATCGGAGGCGGGCACATCCTGCATCTGGTGTGCGATCTCACCATCGCCGCCGACAACGCCGTGTTCGGGCAAACCGGTCCGCGGGTCGGCAGCTTCGACGGCGGGTTCGGCACCGGCCTGCTGGCCCGCAACGTCGGACTGAAGAAAGCCAAGGAGATCTGGTTCCTCTGCCGGCAGTACTCGGCCCAAGAAGCGTTGGCCATGTCTCTCGTCAACACGGTCGTACCGCTCGAGCGGCTCGAGGAGGAGACCGTCGAATGGTGCCGGGAGATGCTGGTCCTGTCTCCGCTGGCCCTTCGCCTCCTCAAGTCCAGCTTCAACGCCGCGGAGGACGGCCTCACCGGCATCCAGCAGCTCAGCCACGACGCCACCCTGCTCTTCTACATGACGGAGGAAGGGCAGGAGGGGCGGAACGCCTACCTGGAGAAACGGGCCCCAGACTTCACTCGGTTCCCGCGCCGGCCATGAACATCTGGGTGGCCGGGGCCCGGCCCCGCACCCTTCCGGCCGCGGTCGTCCCGGTGGCGGTGGGCACCGCCGCGGCGTCGGCCGGCGGGCACATCGTGGGGTGGAGGGCGGCCGCCGCGCTGGTGGCGGCGTTAGCCATCCAGGTGGGCACCAACTATGCCAACGACTACCACGACGGCATCCGTGGCACCGACAACGTGCGAGTCGGCCCGGTGCGACTTGTCGGACAGGGGCTGGCGCCGCCGGGTCGTGTGCGGCTGGCCGCGTTTGCGAGCTTCGTCGTCGCGGCCGTCGCCGGTCTGGCTCTGGCGGCGGCAACGACCTGGTGGCTGGTCCCTCTCGGCCTTGCGTGTTTCGCCGCCGGATGGCTCTACACGGGCGGGCCTCGCCCGTACGGCTACTACGGACTGGGCGAGATCTTCGTCTTCGTTTTCTTCGGCGGGGTGGCGACGGTCGGTTCGGAGTACGTGCACCTCCAGCGCATCACCGGTCTGGCTCTGTTGGCGTCCGTCCCGGTTGGCCTGCTGGCCACTGCCCTGTTGGTCGTGAACAACCTTCGCGACATCCCCGGCGACGCCGTGTCCGGCAAGGTGACCCTCGCCGTGCGCCTGGGCGCGCCCCGCACCCGGGTGCTGTACGCGGCCTGCGCGTTGGCACCTTTCGCCGTGCTCGCCGTCGTGGCGTTGGCGCGGCCGTGGGCGGCTTTGGCCCTGCTGGCGGGGCCGCTCGCCATCCCGCCGGTACGGAGCGTGCTGCGCCGGGCCGAAGGCCGCGATCTGGTGGCGGTTCTCCAGGCCACCGGGCGGCTGCAGTTGGTCTTCGGCGCCCTCCTGGCCGCTGGGCTGGCCCTCGGATGACGGCTCGTCAACTGGCTCGTCAGGCGAGGAACGTGGCGACGAGGCTGACGAAACGTCCGGGCTGCTCGAGGTGACACGCATGGCCGGCGCCCTCCAGGAGGGCGAGCTGTGCGTCGGGGATGGCCCCGGCCATGCGCCGGGCAAGCGCGGCGTACTTCTCGTCGGCTTCGCCCGCCACGACGAGGACCGGCATCGGGAGCTCCGGCAGTCGCGGCCACAGGTCGTCCTGGTTGCCGGTCCCGCACTGGCGCAGACTCGATGCCAGCCCGGCCGCCGTGTTGGTAGCGCGGGCGTCCGGGAAGCCGCGGTCCGACGGCAGCGTGGCGAACAGGGGACTGGCCAGCCAGCGGGCCACAAACGCGGCAACATCCCCGCTGGCCTCCAACTCGGAAGCGAGCTGGTCGTCGGCTTGGCGGCGGGCCGCTCTGGCCTCGGGATCCTCGATACCGGCCGTGGCGCTCACGAGCACCAGTCGGCGCACGGTGCCGGGGTGAGCCAGGGCCAGGTGCAGGCAGAGCCGGCCGCCCATCGAGTACCCGAGGTAGTCGGCTCGCCCACCCGCCTCCCCGATGCGCTCCGCCGCCT
>CAXMLU010000350.1:0-4073 GCA_964194255.1 uncultured bacterium | reverse complement strand
CAACGGCGCCGGCAAGACGACGACGCTGCGCGTACTGCTTGGCCTGGCCGAGCCGACCGCTGGCGAGGCGCTGGTGTTCGGCCGCCGCTACGCCACCCTCGACGAGCCGGTGCGCCGGGTCGGCGCCGTCCTCGAGTCGAGCGACTTCCACCCGGGACGGACCGGGCGGGACCACCTGCGGGTGCTCGCTGTGGCCGCCGGTCTTCGGCCCGAGCGCGTCGATGAGGTGCTGGAGTTGGTCTCGCTCGAGTCAGGGGCGAGGCGAACGGTCAAGACCTACTCCCTCGGCATGCGCCAGCGCCTCGGCCTGGCAGCTGCGCTACTGGGCGAGCCGTCGCTGCTCATTCTCGACGAGCCAGCCAACGGCCTCGACCCTGTCGGGGTGCGCTGGCTGCGCCAGTACCTGCGGGCCTTCGCCGAAGGTGGCGGCGCGGTGCTGGTGTCGAGCCACGTGCTGGCCGAGATCGCCCAGACCGTCGACCGGGTCGTGATCATCGACCGTGGCCGGGTCCTCGCCGACGCCGCCCTGGACGAGCTTGGCGGGGGCGGCCGGAGCCTCGAAGACGTCTACGTGGACCTCATCGCCGGGGCGGCGTTGTGAGAGCCCAACTCGCCTCGGAGATGCTCAAGCTGCGCACGACGCGGACAACCGTCGGGTTAACGGCGGGGATGCTCGCCCTGATCGTGACCGCAGTGGCCCTCCACGGCTACGGACTGCCAGCAAAGAATCTGGCGACTCGCTCCGATCAGCTCAACTTCCTGGTCGGCTGGGGCGAGGTCCTGGGCGCCCTGTTCGCCGGGTTACTCGGCGCCATGGCCTTCACCGGGGAGATCCGCCACGGGACGATCCGACCCACGCTGCTCGTGACGCCCCGCCGCCGGCGCGTCATGGCCGCCAAGTGCGCGGCGGCCGGGCTCACCGGGCTCGGCTTCGGTGTCGTCGCCACCAGCGCGGCCGCCCTGACCGGACGGGTCGCACTCGCCGTCCGAGGAATCGATGTCGCCCTCGGCGGCGGCGACTTCGCGCTGTTCGTCACCCGCAGCGCAATCGCCGCCGCCCTGTGGGCCATCATCGGCATGGGTATCGGGGCGGCTATCCGCAGCCAAGTGCCGACCATGGTCGGCCTTCTGGCCTGGGTGCTGTTCGTCGAGCAGATCCTGGTCGCCAACGCCCCGAGCCTTGGTCGCCTCGCCCCCGGGGCGCTCGGACAGGCGGTTAGCGGTCTGCACCCCGACACCCTGCTCGCCCCGGCGCTCGCCGCGGTGATCCTCACCCTCTACGCCATGGCAACAATGGCGGTCGGCACCCTGGCGACCACCCGAAGGGACTTCGCGTGACCGACAAACACGCCCCAATGGATCAGCCCCGCTATCCCGCCTCAGATGAGCCCGGCGGCGAGCCGGTGCCTGGTCGGGGCCGAGGAACCCAGGTCGCCATCGTCGCCGCGGTTCTCGTGGTGGTGGTGATCGTCGTGCTGCACCTCACCGGTGTCATCGGGCCGACAGCCCACTGAGCTCACACACCCAAACGACATCTGGCCATGAGCCATCGGCCCAACAACCCCTTCACTACATGAACATCGACCACCCCAAGGAACGGCCCGATTCCGTCATGCCCCAGGCTCCTGCATGGCGGCGAGCCGGTAGGCGACGAGCCGACCCCGGCCGTGCTCGTTCCCGGGCCCCTCTTATGAGGACGACGTCGATGGTCGACAAGTTCCGTCTCGTGGCCTACGGCGAGGCCGTCACCTACCTGATGGTGCTCGCCGGCGCGGTGGTGCTCCACGGCTTCGGAGGCCCCGACTTCGTCAAGATCACGGGCCCCGTCCACGGCGTCATATTCCTCGTCTACACCGTGATGGTGCTCAACATCCGCGAGCGCCAGGGCAGGCGGTTCTGGCGGACGGTGTTGGTGATCATCGCCTCCGCCGTTCCCCTCGGCGGCTTCTTCGTCGGCCGCGACCTCCACGACGCGACGCCGTGAGGATGGACCGACCCCAGGGCCGGCGACGCCGGACCGCAGCGAGACACTGTGTCCTTGTCACATCGAGCTGTCCGGACACCGCCGTACCGTACGCTGCGGGCGTGCCGAAGCTGTGGACCGAGACGATCGCAGGACACCGCCGAGAGGTGCGCCAGGCCATCCTCGACACCACCGCAGCCCTGGCGACCGAGCACGGCGTGCTGTCGGTGACCATGTCGCAGATCGCCGAGGAGACGGGCATCGGCCGAGCCACGCTCTACAAGTACTTCCCCGACGTCGAGGCCATCCTGTTCGCCTGGCATGAGCAACAACTCAGCGGCCACCTGGCCCAGCTCACCGAAACTCGGGACCGGGCTGGCCGCGCTGCCGGGCAGCTGGAGGCGGTGCTGGAGGGCTACGCCCTCATCTCCCATGAGTCCCACGGCCACCGAAACGCCGAACTCGGGGCGTTCCTACATCGCGACGGGCACTTCGCCAAAGCTGAGCAGCAGCTCCACCACATGATCCGGGACATGCTGGCCGAGGCGATGGAGGCCGGCGACGTCCGTGACGACATCGCCCCGGCCGAGCTGGCGAGCTACTGCCTTCACGCCATCTCCGGGGCGAGGAGCCTCACGTCGAAGGCGGCGGTGCGGCGGCTCGTCGCCGTCACCCTTGCCGGGTTGCGCCCCATCGTCGCCCGATGACAGACGCTGCTGCCTTCCCGGCCAAAGGAGGGATCCCCGTTCCCGGCCGCAGCCGGCTGGCCGCCTACCTGGCCCTGACCAAGCCCCGCATCATCGAGCTGCTCCTAGTCACCACCGTGCCGGCCATGATCGTGGCCGAGCGGGGCATGCCGCCGGTCTGGCTGATCCTGGCCACCCTGGTGGGCGGCACGCTGGCCGCGGCGGGGGCCAACGCCACCAACATGGTCGTCGACCGCGACATCGACAAGCTGATGCGCCGCACCAGCACCCGGCCGCTGGTCACCGGTGAGATCACGCCCCGCAACGCCCTGGTCTTCGCCATCGGGTTGGAAGTAGCAGCCGCCGCCGAGCTGCGGCTGATCGTCAACCCGCTCAGCGCAGTGCTGGCCCTGGCCGCCACCCTGTTCTACGTCCTCGTCTACACGATCTGGCTGAAGCGCACCTCCACCCAAAACATCGTGGTCGGCGGGGCGGCCGGCGCCGTGCCGGTCCTGGTCGGCTGGTCGGCGGTCACCGGCGGGCTCGGCATCGCCCCCTTCGTGATGTTCGCCATCATCTTCGCCTGGACCCCGCCCCACTTCTGGGCCCTGGCCATCCGCTACCGCGACGACTACGCGGCAGCCGACGTGCCCATGCTCCCGGTGGTGGCCAGCTTCGACGAGACAGCCAGGCGCATCGTCGGCTACACGGTGGTCCTGTGGGCCATCAGCCTGGCCTTCTGGCCCCTCGGCCACATGGGCGTCATCTACCTGGCGGCGGCCGTCGGCCTGGGCGGGATGTTCACCTGGCAGGCCCTGGGCCTGGCCCGCAGCCACGCCCCCGACCATGCCATGAAGCTGTTCAAGTTCTCCATCACCTACATCACCCTGCTGTTCGCGGCGATGGCCCTCGATCAGCTGCTGCTTCGCTGATTTCTGCGTCAAAATGTATTGACAGCGACACAGTGTCTCGTTACTCTCCGACTATGGACGAGAGCCTGAACCCGACACGAGCGGCAGGCGGCACAAGCGTCTCCTGGAACGCGCCGACCAGATGGCCAAGTCCGGGCGGTTGACCGATCAGGAGGCCGAGCGCTTGCGCACAGCTGACAAGCCGGATGAGGTCGACCAAGTGATCCGCAGCATCCGTGTCCGGCATGCCGGAGCGAAGTTGGGAGCAGCGGTGGAGGACGGCAGTGTCACCCGAGAGGAGGCCGACGGCGTCCTCGACCGCCTCAGGAACGGTGACCATTCGGCTGTGCTGCGGGCCCAGGTGCGCAAGCTCCGCCCGAGGAGTCGCACCCCCGCCCGCCCCCGCGACGACGAAAACGAAGCGGGCACCCCGTCCGCCTGAATCGCAGGCGATCCAATGGGCGCGGCTCATGGCGGGGGGGGTCCCTGAATTCTGTCTCTTATACACATCTC
>CAXMLU010000349.1:0-2012 GCA_964194255.1 uncultured bacterium | reverse complement strand
AGGAACCGCTCGAACAGCAGGTCGTAGTGAATCGGGTCCAGGTCGACGATGCGCAGGCAATAGGCCACGCAACAGCCGGCCGCGCTGCCCCGGCCCGGTCCGACCCTGATCCCCGAGCGGCGGGCGAAGGCAATCAGGTCCCACACGACGAGGAAATAGTCCGAGAACCCCATGTCTCGGATCACGCCCAACTCGTACTCCAGGCGGTCAACGACGCGCTCCGGCAGCGGGGTGCCATATTGGGTCACCGCGCCGTCGAAGGTCAGTTGGCGCAGGTAGGCGTCGGCATCAGCGAACCCGTCGGGCAAAGAAAAGGCGGGCAGCTCCGGCTTGCCGAATTCGATCTCGACGTCCGCCCGCTCCGCGATCCACAGCGTGTTGTCGCAGGCGTCAGGGTGGTCGGCGAAGAGGCTCCGCATCTCGGCGGCCGTCTTCAGGTAGTGCTCGTCGCCCTCGAACTTGAACCGCTTCGGATCGTCGATCGACGCGCCCGTCTGCACGCAGAGCAAGGCATCATGGGAAATGGCGTCCTCGCGTCGGGTGTAGTGCGAATCATTGGTCGCCAGCAACGGGGCATGAAGTGCGCGGGCGATCTGGATCAGCTGGGGATTGGTCTTCTGCTGCTTCTCGAGTCCGTGGTCCTGAAGTTCGACGAAAAGCTGGTCCCGCCCAAAGATGTCCTGCAGGCGTCCCGCCAGTCCGAGGGCACCTTCGTAGTCACCGCGGAGGAGAGCTTGCAGCACCACGCCGCCGAGGCAGCCGGTCGTGGCGATGACGCCCTCGTGGTAACGCTCCAGCAGCTCCCAGTCCAAGCGGGGCTTGTAGTAGTAGCCCTCCAGATAGGCGGCGCTGGAGAGCTTCATGAGGTTCCGGTAGCCAGCGGTGGTCTCGGCCAGCAACGTGAGGTGGTAGTAGAGCTTCTCGCCCTCGTCCCCTTCGCCACCGGTGTCGTCGATGCGCCCTCGCCGTACCGGTCGCTCGTGGCGGCTCTCCGCCGCCATATACGCCTCGGTACCGATCACCGGGGTGACGCCCTGGGCTCGGCACGCCTTATAAAAGTCGAGTACGCCGTACATGTTGCCGTGATCGGTGATGCCGATCGCCGGCTGGCCGTCCGCGACGGCCGCGGCGACGACCTCATTGACCCTGGCTGCCCCGTCGAGCATCGAGAACTCGGTATGTAGGTGCAGGTGGGCGAACGACTCCCCCACGACACTCCCCTTTGTCCACAGGCTGTGGATAGTTACACCGCTGTGATTCCCTAAAGGTAGCGCGTCGGCGCCGGCCGCGTACCCTTCCGCGCCAGAGGGCCACCGACCCCGTACTCTTCATCCGTATGGGTGCGAGGGATGCCGGTTAGAGGCGAACGGGCGATCGCGCCCGATGACGATGGCGACATCCGGCGGATGATCGCGCAAGCGGTCGAGGGCCATCTGCGCCGGCTGGTCGTGGCCCTGCTCGAACTGCATGACGACCCCGCCAGCGCCACCGCCGCGGCGGCGGCATTGAGCGAGGCTCAGGCCGTGGCGAGCGCCCTGATGGCCGTCGATCTTGACGTGCTGTCCGGCGCCGCCCGGGCCATAGCCGACACCCTGGCACCTCTCGCCGCGTCCGACGAGGCGGCGCCCTTGGGCGCGGTGGTCGCCCTCCTCGACGCCACCGCCGGACTCCGGGCGGTGGTAGCCGCCTATGCCGAGGGTGATCCCGATGCCCGCACCACGCCTTCGCTCAAGCGCGAGATGGACGCTTTAGCCGGCTGGCGGGATCGCGCTGGGGCCGGCAGAGCGGGCCGGTCCGAACCCAAGGCGACGGCCGAGGCCCCGACCGAGGCCGTCCCGGCCCGGGCGGAGGAACCACACGACCTGCTGCGGGTGGTACCGACGATCGATCTCCGCACCGCCGCCGACCATCTGGCCGCCAGCCTGGCCAGTCCCACCGCCCTGGCGGATCTGTTGAGCGGGCTGTCCACCTTGGCCGAGGTCCTGGCCCGCACCACCTCGACGCTCAACCGC
>CAXMLU010000348.1:0-8197 GCA_964194255.1 uncultured bacterium | reverse complement strand
GACACCCCCAACCCCAAGTACGCGCCGATCGTGGAGGCAGCCAAGCCCACGTTGAAGGCGCCGGCCGACGTCGTCAAGCTGGCCGCCACCTTGGAGACGGTCGCTCGTGACACCTATCTGAGCGACCTGGCCATGTTTTCCGACACCAAGTCGAAGGAGGTCATGGGCAGCGTCATGGGAGTGGAAACTCAGCATCTGGCCACCCTCCGGGCGGTAGCCGCTCTGCTGGAGGCCAACGCCCCCCAGCTGATCGCCATCCCGGTCGACCCGGCGCAGCTTCCGGCCGCCGCCGGCAGTGTCGGTTTCAGCGACGGGCCGATCCCGGTGGCCACCATGGCCAGCCCGCCCGCCGAAGGAGCTCTGCCGTGAGCAAGCACCACACGAAGGAATCGACGCTCATCGTCGAGCGCGGACTGGGCGCTGTCAGCCGGCGCGGTCTCCTGGCCGGCGGCAGCGCCGTCGCGGCAGCCGCGGTCCTGGCCGCGTGCGGGAGTTCGTCCAAGTCCAACGCCTCGACGAACACAACTGCCTCCGGCGCCCAAACCAGCACGACGGCCGGATCGGGGAGCGCTGGCGGTGACGCCAAAGTGGCCATGCTGGCCGCCAGCCTGGAAGTGCTGGCCGTGGGCACGTACAAGGCGGCACTGGATGCCGCCACGGCCGGCAAGCTCGGCACGGTGCCACCGGCGGTGGCCACTTTCGTCAAGACGGTGATGGGCCATCACCAAGCCGCGCTCGACAGTTGGAACGGGGTGCTGACAGGCGCAGGCGCTCAACCCGTGACGCAGCCGCCGGCCGACCTGAAGGCCACCGTTGACAAGGCTTTCGGTGCCGTCACCGACGTGGTCGGGGCGGCCAAGTTGGCGTTGATGTTGGAAACCATTGCGGCCGACACCTACCTCAGCGCGATGCCCACCCTGCAGAGCAAGAACGCCATCACCCTGGCCGGCGCCTTGCAGATCGTCGACCAGGAACACGGCGCCATCCTGCACTACGTGTTAGGCGAGTACCCGATCCCTGACGTCTTCCAAAAGACTGACATGGCCTACAAGGCCGCCGGCTAGGCAGCCAACGATCGCAGCTCCCGCACCGCCGATGCCCGCATCTACGTCTTTAGCCGCAAGGAGGCTCGCAGTTCGGCGAGCCCCCGAACCGGCTGCCGTTGCGTCGAAGCGACCCTGATCAGTCGCTGGATTCATGCATCGACATCGGCGCATGATGGGGTCCGGGCCGCTGCTGGCATGATGTGGTGACTACGGCGTCCTTGGGCGCGGTCGCATGCGGTTCGAGTGGCGCCAACAGAACCAACCAGGCCAGCTCCTCCGCCGGTACGGCGCTCACGATCAGGAGCTTCAGTTTCAACCTAATCCGCTACACGCACGAGTGGGCGATACGATCACCGTCTCCAACCGGGACAACACCAATCACACAGCGTCGGCCGACGATCGGTCTTTCGACACCGGCCAGTTCTTCTCTGGCTCCAAGAGCATCAAGCTGACCAAAACTGGGACGGTCGCCTACCACTGCAATGTCCACTTTTACATGCACGGCACATTCAGGTCACCGGCTGATCACGGTCGTGTACAGGTAGCTCGACATCCCGATCTGAGGATTAGCACCACAATCACGTCTCGGCAGAAAGCGGCGGCGTCGTCCGCCCGACATGGTGGCGGTGGCCAAGAAGACAACTGTTGTCAATGGAGCTCCCAGCGCGCTCGGGGGCCGCGAGCGGGTCAACAAGGGCAGAGGACACGCTCGGGGGAGGGACAGGCGTAGGCGCCAACGTGACGACCCATCTCGACGAGAAAGTCGCTGTGGCGAGAGTTGCAATGAACAATCTGCGCACCGGCACTCGTCGCGTGTCGCTGGCCGTAGCGTCGCGGGACCTCGGACGACGACCGCCACCACATAAGGGTCTCTTCGAGCCCGTGAAGTTTCCCGTTTCTCGGACCCGTGTTGTGTCTGACGCCCGGCGATTTGGGCGGAAGCTCACGTAATTCAATCTTCGGCACCGAGGGCGTGTTCCACCGAGCGATGCCGCATCGAGGGGGTCAGGGACCTTACCGCTAGTCCCCACATCAGACGCGTCTGGCAACGGCCAAGTTGGAGTCCGCGCGTCGAGGTGAGCCGGCGCGCGCCGCCGGGGGACGCGATGGACGAGCCGGGCGGACGTTCTCGACGAAGCAGGTCTTCGTGTCGTCGAGGTCATCGCAGCTCGGTCATCATGTCCGGCAAACTCATTCTGGCAAGTCTGACGCCTCACGGGGCGTGGCGACCAGCGTGACCACCACGCGCTACTATCGGTGGTGACGACTCTTTGTATCCCGTCGGTCCGCCGAGGGGGCACGCCACCCCGGACCCTGGTGACGTTATAAGCCGGTTTCGGGAGCAATGACGACTGTGATGAGGGACCTTGCCAGCGGGACTGGGTGTGCACTGGGCCAAGACCCCGGACCGGGGACATCCGTGCACGTCTTGGGTTGGGTCTCAAAGGCGTGGTAGCGGCTCCGGCGCCCTCCGCTGCACCGTTGAAGCAGGCCGGGTTTGCAGTCACGGTGCCGGCGCCGGGCGAGGAGACGGTGACTTCCAACTACCGGAAGCGCCCCATCATCGAATTTTCCGGCGGCGAGGTCGGATGTGGACGATATGACCGGCGGTGACCGTGACGGTGGCGCGGAGGCCGCTAGCGCTGCCTACTGGCGCGACGGTGATGTTGCTTGCGTGAATGACAGCGACCTGGTGGCCGGCATCGCGGGAGGCTCCCATGAGTTCCTAGACGAGGCCTACAGCCGTCACGCCGCCAGCGTGTATGGCCTGGCTCGGCGCCTGTGCGGCCCGGACCGAGCGGACGATATCGTCCAAGAGGTATTCCTGCGCTTGTGGCATTCACCCCAAGGCTTCGACACCGCTCGGGGCACGCTTCGCAACTTCTTGTTGATGCAGGCACGCGGTCGAGCCCTCGACCTGCTGCGCAGCGACGACGCCCGGCGGGCGCGCGAAACGGCGAGTCTTAGGAGGCGCAACGCCACCGGCCCACACGTCGACGATTTAGCGCTCAGCCGTCTCGTCGGTGAGCAGGTGTGGAACCTGCTGTGTGGGCTTTGCGACGGTGAGCGGAACGCCATTGTCTTGGCCTACTTTGCCGGCTACAGCTATCGGGAAGTGGCCGACCTACTCGAGGAGCCGGAAGGCACTGTCAAGAGCCGAATCCGCAGCGGCCTCTATCGCCTCCGCGGTGGGCTACGTGACGACACCCGGACGCAGATCCAGCGCCAGAAGACAAGCCAACTATCCGCCCACGTCGCCAGCTAGGGAGATCAGTAGGTTCGCGAACAACAACCCCCACCGGTTCGTCCGCACCCGACGATTCCGCCCTTGTGGCCTGTACTCAGATCTCGCCATATTCCGACCCAATCCCGAGCCGAGATGCAACGCTCGACGCCCAGCCGCTGACATTCGAGGCGGTGCCTATTGCCGTCCGCCGCCCAAATGCAACATCGTGCCGGGGCTGCTGACGGCGCAAGTGGGTCTTGCGCGGGCGGCGGACCGCCCGTCAGCGGCGCGCTACCAGCGGGCCTGGCAGCGTGATTTTCCGCAACTAGCGTCCCCGTACTCTGGCGCAGGACCGCCATGTTGGCGAACACGGCTGACTGGGCACGTCGGTGCCAGCTGGGAGTCTTGTCGCCAGAGAGGAGCTCGGATACACGTCCGGACGGAAGGCGGTGCCTCGATACCGACCGTGAGAGGGGGCCAGGTCAAGCCGACCATCGATCGGCAAGTCGGACCACTGAAGAGCGCCGAGGCTGATAACAGCGAGGTGTGACCGACCAAAGAAGTCGTTTCGATCCTGTTCTGGCCACGACGCGATTTGGTCTCCCGTATAGGCCTAGTGACGCAATGACCCGCCCTGAGCCAGGCGCTCGGGCGGAAGCAGCGCCTTCCCGTTTCCGGTGCTCAGGCTTTGCCGGGCTCGACCCTGGCGGCCTCGCCGAGGGTCCGGGCCCGTAACTCTTGGGGCGGCGCGGCTGATTCCAGTACGCCGAGCCACTCGGCGCTGGCTTCGAGCTCGGCCAGGCATTCTCGACAGTGTTCACACTGGGCGAGGTGGGATTCGATGGCCGCATTCTCCGCGTCATCACAGGCGTCGAGCGCGTAAGCCCCGAGCAGATCGTCAGCCGCGGCGTGATCCATCGTCAAGCCTCTCGCCCGGCTGTCTCCGCTTGTAGAGACACGGTCATGTGCCCAGGCCCCGCACGCATCCTAGAGCCGACGGTGGCCGCATCGATGACGAGTTCAGCCGCGACCTCGCGGTATGTCTTAGCCCCGAAGTAGGCCAGGCCAATGGGCAGGCGTTCGTTGTCGGGCAACGCCGCGAACGCAGCACGACCGACCTCGTCGCTCACCACCGACGCCAAGATCTCGTCGAGGTCGTGCAACTCGGCGTTGCGGCGGCGACCTGCCTCGGCGTCGCGCACGAAGCGCACCGCTTGCTTGTGGGGATGACGGGCTAACCACGGGCGCAAGGCGCTGCGATCGGGGTCGAACAATTCAGGATGACGCCACAGCTCACAGAAGACGTCCTGGGTCACCTGCGCGGCGGCGGGAGCTCGTCAGTCAATCGCAAGGCGAGGCCGTAGACGACCTCGCGTAGCGGTCGTAGGCCTGAGCAAGAGCATCGAGGTCATTGCGAATCAAACCATCGCGGAGCCGACGGTCTCCAAGCGACGAGGTGGGCACCGGACGGCGCCCCCGATCTCCCCCGAGAGCGGAGGACTGCGCCCCGAAGCAGGGCGACGTTTTCACGCTACACCCATATGGTTTCTCCCACCGATGGTGTACTCCGGCTCGTGATCCAGCCCGCAGGAAAGCTCTCACAACCCTGGCGCCCGAGCCTCGTGGACGCACACAGCGCCTCGTTGGACCGATCAAGGACCTGCAACACCGCGTCGCGCCCTCGCTCGGCGAGAGGAGTTCAGATTCGGCACCTTCCGTCCGACCAGCGATCCCTCCCCCCCATATGTGTCTGCAATGCTCCTATTCGTGGCGAGGAGTTCCGTCATCGTCGTCTGCGACTACTACGCTGTTGCGGTGAGGCGCGGACGAGGGAATCCGACGGCGCCGAACCCTTCCGGACAATCCTTGCTGGAACGGTGCTTGGACGAAGAACATCGGCCTCGTCCGTTGCAAGGACTCGACGGCTGGGCCCTTGGACTCTCGGTACTCCTGTCTGGCGCAGGTGTATCCCACCTCGCCGCGCCTGGCATCTACGAGGACATCGTCCCCCATGCCCTGCCCGGATCCCGTCTCGGCTGGACCGTCGTCAGCGGCATCGCTGAACTTGCGTGCGCCACCCTCGTCGCCAATCATTCGACGCGCCGTACTGGCAGCGCGCTCACCGCCGTTCTCTTCGTCGCAGTGTTCCCCGCCAACATCCAGATGGCACTCGACTGGCGCCACCACTCGGGCCTGGACCCGTTCATCGCCTACGGACGACTGCCCATCCAGATGGTTCTTGTTCTATGGGCGCTGCACGTCCGCAGGACCAGCCATTGAAGGCTGGCGCAAGAGGAGAGCCACGCCAGGGCTGAGCTCGGGACCTCCGTGCGACGCCCATAGCTTGCGAGCGGTATCGCTCGGCTCCAGAGCGCGAAGACGTGGAGGGCCCTGCGGTACCGTTTCGAGCCGCCCAAACGCGCTCCCTAGTGGCGTGCGCATCGCTCAACGTCGTGGGACCATCCGTGACGTTGGTAGAAGACTTGAGTATTCGCCGAGGGGGCAAGGCCGTAGGTCCGTGGAATCCGCTCGCTCGGCGTCGAAGTGGAGCGACCGGTGATCAATGCGCCATGGCCAGTGCTGTACCGCTCGTGCTCGGCGTGGCCGGGAACGTCGTGCGCTTCCGCGAGATGCCGCGTGGGCCGGACCGACAGTCGGGGCCGCCGTCGGGGCCGTGCACCACCCGGGCAAGTTGTTGCGGTCGCTCGCCACGCCGATCACCGTTTGCTTCTTGCCGTCCGGTTCGCCACCTTGCTGACCGTGGCTGCTTCTTCGCAGCAGCCGGCCAAGTGGTGGCCAGGGACGCCACATGGCTCGGCCTCTGGGGTCTTCGCCGTCCTGCCGCGGGTTGTATGTTGCCTGGAGGGAAGATCTGCCCGGGTGTGGAAACTTTGTACTCGACAAAGATGGAGTGTGGTCCACATGCGCGTTGTCGGGATCATCGCTACGGCCGCAGCTGGGATAGGAGTAATGGTGGGGGCCGTCGTAGGTGGTTCTCGGTCTCAGACGCCCGGCGTTACCTTCGCATCAGACGGATGTAGGTGCCGCCAAGCAAGCTGACTCCTGGTCGGGTATAGGCGAGGACCGCGTAGCAGCCAAGAGATAAGCGACGAGTGAACATGTTCGTGCGCGCTTGAGTTTGCGGTGGTTTGCGTTCGGTGATCGTGTGCCGGCCGAGTGGTCGTGCCGAAGACGAATAGCGCAACTGGGCTACGGGTTGGTGAAAGACTGTCGACGCATGCAAAACCATGTCGCTGATGAAACAAGAAGTCCATCGGGGGTTTTCACTCGCATGGCCCAGCGCCTGACGGCGGCGGCGGGCTCGGGTTCGGCGGTGATTGCCGTCGTCGTAGCATTCGTTGTCTGGATGGTCATCGGTATTGCCACAGACTTTCCCCGCTGGTGGGAGTTGGGCGCAACGGCCGGTGTTCCTTTCTTGACACTGCTTATGCTGGTGACGATCCAGCACACGCAGAACCACGATGACCTCGCCACGCAACTGAAGCTCGATGAGCTCATCCGGGCTTCCCACAGCGCTACCAATCGTATGATGCGGGTTGACGACGCCAGCCCACAGGATCTCGACAGAATCCAAACGGATTTTCGTCTTCAGGCTGGGTCCGCCGAAGAGGACGACTCGACACCTGGACAGTGATGGAGGTCGACCGTGAGTCGACCGCGTCGCCGCAACTCACGTCTTTGAGGGAGGTCGCACCGAGCTGAATGTCGGTAACCTTCGCTCACTCGAAGCCGGAGGCTGAAAGACACGTGTGGACACGGTTGACATCGGTGAACTGCTGCTGACCTTGACCGCCGGCCGGTTCTCGGAGCCGACCGCGGCGTCGTCGCCCATCCGGACGCGGCTTCGGAGGGCTCACAATGTGTTCATCGTAAGGCCTCGGCCGTCCTCAGTGGTAAGACGTCGGCCGTCACGTGGCCGACGTTAGCTTCAACAACTTCGAGGACAGCAACCAAGACCGAGCCTCGAGCAGGACAGAATGTGAGGGGGCCGATTCGGTCCGAGCGCCCCTTCCCGGCTCGGATCCGGGAGATCCTGGTCTGTTCGCGCCACAGAGTTCGAAGGCGGCAACGTAGCCGGTGACACTACGGAGGGTGCTCGCACCGGGCAGGGGCTCGCGGCGACGGCGGGTTGGTAGGAATTCTGGAGTCCAGGGCGCGGTTAGCTCGCCGCTGGGAGTTCTGGTCGGCACCGGTAAAGCGGTCGTCGCCCTAGCGCGACTCTCACAGTCGGCGCACACGTGTCCGATCGTTGCCCGTGTGCTCGACATCTGCGACCTCACCGAGATGTTCGCTCCCGGGGGCGATCGTCCTCACGCGGTCACCGCTCGTCGTGAACCTGGTGCACCCGATCGCGGTCGTATCCGTCCCGTGTTGAACCGCGAAGGGCTTTTCGTCATCTGAGCGTCGATCCAGATCCGTAACCCCTTGGGGAGGTGCACCGAGAGGCTCGTCACGGGCCGATCGGCACAGGCTTGTAAGTAGGCGGAAGTTGAGCATTTTCCACCGCTTTACGAACCTGAGAGGAAGCAACTTGTCCAAAATCAAGGCATTGGCGGCGTTCGCTGCCACGGCCACCATCGCCACGATCGGCTTGACTCCGACAATCGCGTCGGCTTCGAGCCATCGTGAGGCGCCGCTTATCAGCCAGGACCCGTCGGCGGACAACACCGACGTCTACCTCTACCGAGACACGAACAACCCGGCGATGGTTGACATCATCGCCAACTACATCGGGCTAGAGCGCCCAGCCGGTGGACCGAACTTCGCCACCTTCGCCAACGATGTCGAGTACCGCATCAACATCAATAACTCGGGCGGCGCGAGCGACGACATCACCTACAAGTTCCGATTCCGGACCGTGTTCAACGACCCGGTGGCAGACGCTATTCCGCTGTTCAACGGC
>CAXMLU010000347.1:0-7572 GCA_964194255.1 uncultured bacterium | reverse complement strand
GCAGCTGATGCCGGGCACGGTGTACGTGTGAATGTCCACGACCGGGAATATACCCCACCCCAGGTGGGGTAGAGTAGGGTTGTGAAGGAAACCTACCGTCGCTCGGTCGTCAACCGCCTGCGCACCGCCCGTGGCCACCTCGACGCGGTGCTGCGCATGGTCGAGGAGGACGCCTACTGCCCGGATGTGATGAAGCAGCTCTCGGCGGTGCAGGGCCAGCTGGAGCGGGCCAATCGCCTGGTGCTGCGGAACCACTTGGAGACGTGCGTGGCCGACGCGATGCGGGAGGGTCGGGTCGAGGAGATCGTGGACGAGCTGATGGAGGCGATGCGCTTCGACCGGGTCACCACCGGCCCCGACCGGACCTTTTCGGACGCCGAGGCCATGCCGGCCGGGGTGGCGCCGTGAGCCAGGCCACCGCCGACGCGCCCGAGGCCAGGGAAGTGACGCTGGCCAAGTTGGAGGCGTCGGTGTCGGGCATGACCTGCGCGTCGTGCGCGGCGCGAGTCGAGAAGACCCTGTCCCGCCAGCCGGGTGTGGCGCGGGCCGGGGTGAACTACGGCAATGAGCACGCCACTGTCGCCTACGACCCGTCGACGACCGACGCTGCCGAGTTGGTCGCCGCCGTAGAGAGGATCGGCTACCAGCTGATCCCGTTTGTCCCCGGCGCACAACGGGAGCCGGTCTCGGACGAGGACGCCGAGCGCCGAGGGTGGCTGGTGCGGGTGCTGGTGGCCTGGCCTTTGGGCATTGCCGTGTTCGTTCTGCTGCTGGGATGGATGGACCGCAGCTGGGCCCGGTGGACCGCGGCCGCCTTGACTGTGCCGATCCAGTTCTGGGCCGGCTGGCCGTTCCTGCGAACGGCGGCCATTCGGGCCCGGCGGCTCGAGGCCAACATGGACACGCTGATCGCCCTGGGGACGTTGGCCGCGTTCTGGTTCTCCTTCTACGAACTTTTCGCCGGCGGCGATCTCTACTTCGACACCGCCGCGTTGATCATCGCCTTCCTGCTGCTCGGCCGGTATTTCGAGGCGCGGGCCCGGGGCCGCGCCGGCGCGGCCATCCGGGCCCTGCTTGAGTTGGGTGCCAAGGAAGCCCGTCTGGTGGTCGACGGCGCCGAGCGTCTGGTGCCTGTGGCCGAGGTGCGGGTGGGCGACGTGGTCCGGGTCCGGCCCGGCGAGAAGGTCCCGGTGGACGGCGTTGTCGTCGACGGGGCGTCGGCGGTGGACGAGTCGATGCTGACCGGCGAATCGGTCCCGATCGACAAGGGGCCCGGCGACCCGGTCGTGGGTGCCACCGTCAACCGGCAGGGCGTGTTGACCGTACGGGCCTCGGCGGTGGGTGCCGACAGCGCCCTGGCTCAGATCGTGCGGCTGGTGGAGGAGGCGCAGGGCTCTAAGGCGCCGGTGCAGCGTCTTGCCGACCGGGTGGCCGGCGTGTTCGTGCCGGCCGTCATGGTTTTGGCCGCAGGCACGTTCCTGGCCTGGTGGCTGGTGGCCGGCCGGCCCACCGCTGGGCTGGTGGCGGCGGTGGCCGTGTTGATCATTGCCTGCCCGTGCGCGCTGGGCCTGGCGACGCCGACGGCCATCATGGTCGGCACCGGCCGGGGTGCGGCGCTCGGCGTGCTCATCAAGGGCGGCGAGATCTTGGAGCGCTCGACCCGCATCGACACCGTCATCTTCGACAAGACGGGCACGCTGACCGAGGGGGCCATGCGGCTCACCGATGTCCGCCCCGCGGCGGGTGTTGACGAGCAGCAGTTGCTGGTTCTGACCGCCGCAGCCGAGGCCGGCTCCGAGCACCCGGTGGGTCGCGCCGTCGTGGATGCCGCCTCGAGCCGAGGCTTCGATCTCCCCGTTGCCACTGGGTTCGAGGCCCTCGCCGGTCACGGCGTGCGGGCCGACATCGACGGCCGGACCGTGTGGGTCGGGAGCCGGCGCCTTCTGGCCGATGGCGACCTGCTCCTGGGCGACGACCTGGAGACGGCCGCCACGGAGATGGAGGCGGCAGGCCGGACCGCCTTCTTCGCGGCCTGGGACGGAGCGGCGCGCGGCGTGGTCGCCGTTGCCGACACAGTCAAAGGCCACGCCGCCGGCGCCGTGGCCGACCTGCGGGCCATGGGCGTCGAGGTGGTCATGATCACCGGCGACAATGCGCGCACGGCGGCGGCCATCGCCGCCCAGGTCGGCATCGACCGGGTCCTGGCCGAGGTGCTCCCCGCCGATAAGGCCGACGAAGTGCGGCGCCTCCAGGTCCAAGGCCGGGTAGTGGCCATGGTCGGCGACGGCGTCAATGACGCCCCCGCCCTCGTCCAGGCGGACCTGGGCATCGCCGTAGGTACCGGCACCGACGTGGCCATCCAATCCTCGGACATCACCTTGCTGTCCGCCGATCTGGCCGGCGTGGCCACCGCCATCCGCCTCTCCCGGCGCACCTACCGGACCATCCGCCAAAACCTGGGCTGGGCGTTCGCCTACAACACCGCTGCCCTCCCACTGGCCGCGTTCGGCATCCTCAACCCGGTCATCGCCGGCGCGACCATGGCCTTCTCCAGTGTCTCGGTGGTCACCAACAGTCTCCGGCTCACGCGGTTCGGCCGTCGTTGAGGCTGGGGAAAGAGCGTCGAGTATTTCCGTCGCTGGCCGAACAGAGTCGGTCTGCCGGCCAGGGACTCAGGTGGTCGGCCGGGTCATGACCGTTCAAGCCAGAGCTTGGGGACGGTCCGCGTGTCTTGTAGTGGTGGCGTTGGCGGCGTGCAGCTCGGCCGGCGCCCGGTCCGTGACGGTCAGCGGGCAACGCATACCAGCCGGGCTGCTCGAAACGTCCGTCGCCGCGCTGTGCGATGTGCGGACATTCACGCCGACAGACCTTCGGGCCGCGAAGTCGACGTTCTACAACCAGTCTCATCAAAACCTCCACGTCATCGCCCAGGCGTTGGAGATCACGGACCGCGGCGAGGCGGCCCGGCTGCTCGAGGCCATGCAGCGAGTCGAGGCCGACTTTCTTGCCCAGCCTTCGCCGCCCGCTGTCACCGGTCACGTTCAAGACCTGACCCGGGAAGCAGGCATCGCTCTGCGCCGGCTGTCTCTGTTGGCCCCTGACTGCTCATCGAGGTGACCTTTCCATGACCATTTTGCGTCGCCGCCGCATCTCGATCCCGATGGCGATGCTGGCCGTCCTGGTTGGCTGCTCGTCCGGCGGCTCGAAGGCCATCCAGGTCTCCTCCCCAGGCGACCTGGCCGCACAGATCGCCAGCTACGACCTGGCCGTCGGCCCGCCAGGGCGTTTCATCCTCGGACTCCTCACCGCCGACGGTCGACTGATCGGCTTGGGGACGGTGGGGATGCGCTTCTGCTACCTGGGAACTGGGCAGCCGTCCAAGAACGCGACCTGCAACGAGGGTCCCAGCTCGGTCGGCACATTCCTGCCGATACCCGGCGACACCCTTCCCACCCCCCTGCCACCGGCCCCCCAGATCGTGGATGCCGCCGTCGCCCGGGGCGTCTATGCAACCCAGGTCGGCTTCGACCGGGCCGGGATCTGGCAGGTCGACGTGACCGCCACCATAAGCGGCAAGTCCAAGCACACCACCGCCCCGTTCAATGTCGCCCAGCACCACGCCGTGCCCGTCGTCGGCGACCAGGCCCTACCCACCCAGAACCTGACCGTCACCTCCAAAGACGCCCCGCCCGGCGCAGTGGACTCCCGCGCGACCAGCGGACCCATCCCTGACGCGGAGCTGCACCAAACCACCATCGCGGCCGCCCTCCAAGCGCACCGGCCCATCGTGGCTGTGTTCGCTACCCCGGTGTTTTGCGTCAGCCGCTTCTGCGGGCCGGTCACCGACATGGTCCAGCAACTCGCCCACGACTACGCCGACCGGGCCAGCTTCGTGCACGTGGAGATCTGGCGTGACTTTCAGAAACAAGTCCTGAACAAGGCGGCCGCGGACTGGCTCTACCGCAACGGCGATCTCAACGAGCCGTGGGTGTTCGTCATCGACGCCAATGGAAAGATCGTTCTGCGTCTCGACAACGTCTCCACCCGTGACGAGATCGAACCACTGTTGCGCCAGCTCCCCGTCATCGGGCCGGGAGGTTGATATCGATCCCCGCCTCGACGACCACCCGGCAGCAAACACATAGCCCGCTCTCGCGACACCGGTCCGGCCTAAGTCGGACAGCTTTCCGGCCCGTGCTCGAATTCACGGCCGCCACGGGTAGTCCCGACGAGGCAATCGGGCTCCGGCGCCGAGCGCCGAGTCTCCCTAGATCGACTAGGCGTATCAGTTGGGCGTCTCGAAGAAATGCCGCAGGCTCTCCTCTGAACAGAACCGGGGTTGCGGCCATGCCAGTTGAGGTCCGCCTGCGCCGATCCCTCGTCGAGTTCCATGCCGCAGTCGGGATCGACGTCCTTGGTAGCGGTGTCCGCCCGGGCGCGCCAAACGAAAAGTTCGAGCTCCTTCCGTTAGACATTCGGGGGTGAAGTCCGCTGTAGGTCGGGCGCTGCGGGTTCCTGCATTTCGGCGTCTGTTGGCGGCCCGGACCATCTCGCAGTGGGGCGATACCTTCAACTCGGTGGCATTGGTGATCTTGGTCTACCGGCTCACCGGGTCCGGCCTGCGAGTCGGAGCCACGGTTGCCTTTGAGATCGCACCCGTCTTGATGTTTGGGTTCGTGGCTGGATCCGTCGCGGATCGACTGCCTCGAATCCGAGTTATGGTCATATCAGACCTGGCTCGTGCGGCAATAGCTGCCGTCCTCGCCGTTTTCGGCCATCAGCTCGGCGTCGTGTATGCGGCGGCGTTCGGGCTTTCGACGTTCGCGGTGTTCTTCAATCCGGCTGCGTCAAGCGTGCTGCCTGCCGTGGTCGGACCCGATGAGGTCGTCGGGGCGAACTCCGCGGTCTGGTCAGGAGCCGTCATCTCACAGATCGCCCTCGCCCCGGCCGCAGGGGCGCTCGTCGCCTACGCCGGGGCGGGGCCAGCCTTTGGGTTGAACGCGGCGTCCTTCCTGGCCTCCGCATTGCTGCTGTCCAGGGTAAGGGTGCCGATCCGACCGCCTGCGCCACCGACCAGCCGTCTTGCCCAGGTGGCAGAGGGGCTAAAGGCCATCCGCCGCAGTCGATTCCTCGCGGCGCTGGCGGGCGTGCAAGCACTGGCTGCGCTCTCTGCCGGGGCGACCTCAGCACTCCTGGTTGTGCTCGCCGAGCGTCACCTCCGCGTCGGAGCCACACGCTTCGGATTGCTCATAGCTGCCATTGGGGTAGGGGCAGGTTTCGGTCCCGTGGTTCTCCAACGGGTCGTGACGGATGTCCGACATCCCGGTTGGCTATTCGGCCCGTACCTCCTTCGGGGCTTGGTGGACCTGACCCTTGCGACGGTCAGAAGCTTCGGAATCTCGCTTGCCGCACTAGCCGTTTACGGGGTCGGGACCAGTACGGGGACCGTGACCTACAACACGGTGATCCAGACCACCGTGCCTGACGAGATCCGAGGCCGGGTGTTCGCCTTCTACGACGTGGTGTGGAGTTCGTTCCGGCTGCTGAGCATCGGGGTCGGCGGTGTTCTAGCCGACGCTGTCGGGATCACCGCCGTCTACTACCTCGGCGGCGCGCTGCTGATCGTCGCTGCAGCCGTCGGACTTGGCGGTGTTCGGCAAACGGACCTCCACTCTGGGCGATGATCGGGTTGTGCTGTTACTCGCCGATCGTCGACGGAAATGGAACCGCGATCGACCGGCCCGCATTGACGATGCGAAGGAATCCGGGTCGGACTGCTTGCAAGTAGGCCGAGGAGTACCGACACATCCCGCATGGCATTACCTCTCTCGGGAAATGAGCCGATAGCGTGTCATCGCCTCTGCTCGGAGTTCTAGCGCTTCCTCTACGTAACTTCGGTCTAGTGGGCGCTATCTGCCCGAGGCCATGGACCGCCCCTCTACGCCCGCATCGGCCGCGGCGGCGATGACGTGGTTTTCGTTGGCCGGGTCGACAAGCATCTGACCAAAGAACGACTGCCCGATTTGCGTGGTGCGCACGGCCCACGTGGTGGCGTTGTCGGTCGATGCGAGGACCCCCACCCTTGGCGACGCTGCGTACAAGACGTTTCTGAGGCCGCCCAGGGCGTGCACGTCGGTCGAAGGCAGTCCCTGGTTGTGGCCAGCGAAGGCCAGGCCCGCGGGCGCATGGTGCATGCCGGGGTGTCCGCTCTGCCAGATCCCCGACGCCGTGAACGCCCAACCCATCGCGTCGGCGGCGTCGAGGCTGCTAACAGGTGTGAACGTGTCGGCGTTGTCAGTGGATACGGCGACTCCTTCGTGCCCGCCGACAAAGACCCGCCCGGGCATGGTCGGGTCAGCGACGAGGGAGTGAAGGTCCGGCCCGACGAACGGCTCCGAAGGACTCCCAGCGAGACTCCCGGACCCGCTGCGCAGCGCCACGACGACGACAACGACGATGGCGAGGACGGCGAACAACCACACCAAAGCCGGCGAGCGCTGTCCGGCCACCACAGGACGCCTCCTGCCCCCCGACCCTGGACGAGTTCCAGGTCGGGAGCGCGACGAAGTCCGTCTCGGGACCGGCTTCACGGGCCGCCCGTGACTGCGGGCCCTAGTCACGGGCCGGTTCGGCAGCCCGCTCCTCGACCCGGATGGGCTGGATCGGCGCGGCGGCGCGGCGCAGCTCGGCGACCTCAGAGCGCAGCGCGCTCAACTCGTCGAGGACCTTAGCGGGCACGACGTCGGCTGCTGTGGCGTTGACCGCGCTGCCGCGCAGCGTCGTGATGGCATCGGTCTGGTGGCCGGGCGTGCGACGCCACAGGCGTGAGCCGCACATGAACAAGAGGCAGACGACCATCATGGCCGAGCAGCCAAACAGCGGAACATAAGTGAGCAGGGTCTTCACGTGGAAACCTCCGAGATAGGTAGGCAAGTTCAGGGCTGGCAAGGGCGAGCCCTGCGATTGCAGCTGGTTAGCGGGTGGGTCATCGATCGAGCACCATGTCGGGACTGGCGGACAGTTCGACAGCGGGCCGATGGGCGCGCGGGCGCGCTAAACCAAGCGGGGTGGCCTGTCGAGGCCGGAATAGACCGGCTCGAGCAGGCAAAGGACGCGCCGCGGTCGGAGGAGAGCGACCAGCACCGCGATAAGGAGGCTGAAGTCGACCAGGAAGGCAGCAGTGCAAGCTCCTGCGGTGGCCGTCGCGGCGCCGCAATCGTGGCATGAGCCCATCGACATGCCAGCGATGAGGATCGGCAGTCCTGTAAAGAGCACCACGATGACCAAGGCGATGATCAGGACTTTGCGCATCCGGGCCACACGATACCCCGAGGGCTCGTGGGCAGGTCAGTCAGACCGGACGTACGTGGAGGGCCAGCGCCGTCGGTGCCGGCGGCCAAAGAGCGTTGTCGGTAACGGCTCCTACGCAGTCACAGGGCCGCCCCGACGGGTCATTCCTCCCGGCGGGCGGTGCCGATGGCGTGGGGGGACACCGGGACGGTGGTGAGCGAGGGGCGGAACGTGAAGCGGCGGGGGGGCTCGATGGGAAACCCGTCTCTTTTACACATCTCC
>CAXMLU010000346.1:0-2430 GCA_964194255.1 uncultured bacterium | reverse complement strand
CCCACACCCCGTCCGGTCCCGTCGCAACCTGCACGACGACGCACACATCCAGGCGGATTCGGTCGACCTTCCAAACGATCGGCCGACGGGTGATGGTGCTCACCGGAGCGCCCGTGGTGCCAGGTACGGCCGTGGACGCCGGGGCGGCCGTGGTCGCAGATCTTGGGGGTAGCGCAATGCGACGGTCGTGCGAGCAAGCAGTCGTCGAGAACAGGACCAGCCCGACGCAGGCAAGTGGCCACCGAACGCTCATGTCGATCCGAGTATGCGCCTCTCCATTACGAGTGGGAAGCGTGGCAGATACCGCTCGGTGCGGCAGTTGGATGAAGGCCGGTTCGGGGACGGCGGCGTGGGCTGGGCGAGCGGAGCGAGCGAGCGCGACGCCAGATTCGGAGAATGACAAGTTTCGGATGTCGAGTTCAGTCGAGGACAGCGGCTGCCCGTTCGATGACCGCGGTGTCCATCGGGTCGAGGTAGGAGCGCATTGTCGTGGCCGGGTCGGCGTGGCCGAGGACCTTCTGTATGTCAAGGGGGTCGAAGTGGTGCGCTCCGTCGGCCTTGGTGCTGCGATGGAGGATGCCGGCGGCGGAGCGGCGGAGGTCGTGGGGGGACAGATGGCCGATGCCGGCGGCCTGTGCCCGGAGCTTGACGAGGCGTTGGACGGAGCACACTTGGGCGAAGGGGTGCCCCCAGGAGACCTGTCCGTTGCCGGCGCCGGTCTGCTCTTTGCAGATGACGTGCGCCCGTTCCACCCGACCTGAACGGTCACCCACCGCCCCGCCCGGTCCGTCAACGCCAGGTGAGGCGCGGCGATCCGCGGGTCCTCGGCGGTGAACGAACCCACCGCGCACGCAGAGCCGGCACAGGACCAGCGGTGCTTGCGCCACACCAGCCGGACCGGGCGGCCGAATACCGGAAGGTCCACCAGCTCGACAACCGGACGGTCCTTGACTGTCACCCCGCCGCCGCAACCAGCGCAGCTCGGGCGTGGGCCTCGAGTCTCCACATGCACCCGCAGCGCCTCGAGCCCGTCGTCGACGCCGAACACGTTCACATCGGGCAGACCAACAAGCAGCTCGCACATCCGCGTAGGGTCAACTTCCACAGGGGCTCTCGAATCTGTTGGCGTAGAGAACCGCCAGATTCGTGGAGCCCCTGTACCGCGGCGCGGACCCCTACACCGTCGCTTCGTGGCTCAGACCAGCGACTCCCAGACGGCACTCTCGATCCAACCAAGGCGCCACTTGCGGTTGATCTTGCGGAGTCTGTAGCCCATCTCCTCAAGGACGTCGTCGCTCAGTCGCACGCGGTCCCGGCGCTGCCGTCTCGGCCATGCCGACAACTGCTCGGTCACGGTCGGCGGGCGGCGGACGCTTGCCGCAAAGCTGCTCGCGAAGCACGCTGCCAACCGGTCCCGTTCGGCATCCTCATCCACATTGCGCAGTGTGACGCCGCGCTCCGTCTGCTGCAAGAGCGACCGCCTACACGCCCGTCAGACCCCGCTCAGATCCGAAGCCCCGCTAATCTGGAGGTGGATGATCTCGGCGGCTCGCATGCCGGCCAGGCCGAGCCGAAGGACCAGTTCGTCGCGCATGCCGAGTTCGGTGGCGGCGCAGGAGCCGAGCAGAGTGCCGTAGGCCTGGTCGTGGGTGAGCCAGCGGGCCGGGTTCTTGCCTTGGACCTTGCCGTAGAGGCGTGGGGTACGCCGTAGCGGGTTGTCTCGGCTGGCGAGCGCTTCGACCAGGGCGGGGTCGGCTTCGCCGGTTCGGATGCACCAGCGCAGGAAGGTGCAGACCCGGGACAGGCGGTTGCGGATGGTGTTGTTGGCGATGCGGTGGCCGTTGCCTGCGCACCAGGCCAGTACGTCGGCTTCGGTGAGGTGCCGGGGGTGCTGTCGGCCGGTGTCGGCGAACAGGGCCGTGAGTTCGGCCTCGTACTGATGCCGGGTCTTGGGGTTGCCGTAGCGCCGGGCAAACTCGGCGATGAGCGCCGGTGGCCCCCCGATGGGGACCACCACGTAGGGTGTTATGCGGTCTGTATCTTGATTTCGATGTCGACGCCCGCCGGCAACTCGATGCGCTGCAGGGAGTCCACCGTCTTGGGCGTGTGCTCCACGATGTCGAGCAACCGCTTGTGGATCCGCATCTCGAAGTGTTCGCGGCTGTCCTTGTACTTATGAGGACTGCGAATCACCGTATAGCGGTGCTTCTCGGTCGGGAGGGGAACCGGGCCCCTGACCTTGGCCTGCGTCCGAAGCACGGTCTCGACGATTTTCTTGGTGGACTGGTCGATGACCTCGTGGTCATAGGCCTTTAGCCGGATCCGGATCTTCTGCTTCGGGCTCTCAGCCATTATTTGATGATCTTGGTGACGCGTCCGGCCCCAACCGTACGCCCACCCTCCCGGATCGCGAAACGCAAACCCTCATCC
>CAXMLU010000345.1:0-3946 GCA_964194255.1 uncultured bacterium | reverse complement strand
CCGACGAGCCGACCGGCAACCTCGATCCCGGCACAACCGAAGGGATCATGCGGCTGCTCGACCGGATCAACCGGACCGGAACAACCGTGGTCATGGCCACCCACGACCAACACATCGTGGACTCCATGCGGCGCCGGGTCATCGAGCTTGACCGGGGCTCGGTGGTTCGGGACCAGGATCGCGGGGTCTACGGCTGATGGCCCTGACGCCGCGCTATGCCGTGCGCGAAGTGGTCACCAGCTTCCGGCGGAACATGTTGATGACCATGGCCGCCATGCTGACCATGTGGGTCTCGCTGACCATGTTCGGTGGAGCTCGGCTCATCAATCAGGCATCTCGTGATGCGTCGGTGCAATGGCGAGGCGGCGTTGAGCTCAACATCTTTCTCCGGACGGACGTAACCGCGAGTCAGGTGGATTCCATCGGCCGCGAGCTCACCAACATGCCCCAGGTCAAGAAGCACAGCTTCGTCGATCAACAGGGCGCCTATGCGGAGTTCAAGACGCTGTTCTCCAACCAGCCTGTCTACCTGGAGAACGTCCAGCCCACTGATCTCCC
Source organism: uncultured bacterium (assembly GCA_964194255.1). Lineage (GTDB taxonomy): Bacteria > Actinomycetota > Acidimicrobiia > Acidimicrobiales > CAXMLU01 > CAXMLU01. The sequence goes on along the minus strand of CAXMLU010000345.1, from coordinate 3,388 downwards.
GCCGTCATACCGCGTCGTGCCGAAGAAGGCGGAGTCGGTGACGTCCATCGGCGACCACTTCAAGGGCTTTCCGGGTGTGTATCAGGTGGCATACGCCAAGGAGTACATCAACAAGGTCCTGCAGCAGACCAAGCGGCAGGAGACGGTGCTGCTGGTGATCTCCGGGGCGGTGCTGCTGGCGGCGGTGGTGCTCACGTTCACGACCATCCAGCTGGCCATCTTCTCCCGCCGGCGGGAGGTGGCGGTCATGAAGTTGGTCGGGGCCACCAATTGGTTCATACGCGTCCCGTTCATGCTCGAAGGGCTGCTGGAGGGCCTCATCGGTGGGGCGTTGGCTTTCGCGACGATCTACGTGTTCCGCAGCGGCTTCGCGGGAGTCGGTACGCAGACCTTCGTCGGGCAGTCGAACACGCTGCACGTGACGTCGACCGAGGCGATCAAGACCGGGGTCATCCTCATCGTGGCGGGGGCGGCAATGGGAGTAATTGGCTCAGCCATTGCCGTCAGACGATTCCTGACGGTCTAATACTGGATACCAGTGACCGAGACCCGCACCGAGTTGCCAGCCGAGCCCGCCAGCGCATCCGCGGCCCGACGGTTCTTGCGCTCGGCGCTGGAGGCATGGAGCTGTGAGGACCTGAGCGAGGTGGCTTCGCTGCTGGTGAGCGAGATCGTGACCAACGCCGTGCTCCACGCCCGTTCGCCGGTCGAGCTCGTCATTGGCGACGCCGACAACATCCTGAGGGTGGAGGTACGCGACCGGGACAATCGGCTTCCGGTGCGCAAGAACTACGCCATCGATGCCGGCACCGGCCGGGGCATCCTCCTGGTGGAGTCCATGGCCGACCGGTGGGGCGCGGAGAGCCGTCCGCAGGGCAAGATCGTCTGGTTCGAGCTCGACCACGTGGCGGAGGTGGCCCGTTGAGCGCAGGTGACCCGGAGGGCCTTGTCCGGGTGGAACTGCTCGGCCTGCCACTGGACATCCACCGCAAGGCCGGCGAGCACAACGACGAGTTGCTCCGCGAGTTCGCCCTGCTCGCCGCGCAGCAGGCCGACCCCGCTGACCACGGTGTCCCCACCCGACTCCTATCGCTGGGCGAACAGCTGCAAGGCAAGTACGGCAGCATCACCCAGGGGCCCACGTCCGAGCTAGAGGCCGCCGTCCGGCGCGGCGATGCCTCGATAGACCTGGTCTTTGTCCTGCCAGGCGACGTGGCCGGTGACGTCGATGAGCTGAACCGCATCCTCGACGAGGCGGACGAGTTCTGCCGGCGCGGTGGCCCCCTGCTCACGCTGGCGGCGCCGCCTGACGTGGTCGCCTACCGCCGGTGGTTCTTGGAGGAGTTCATCCGCCAGATCCAGGGCGAGCCCCCGTTGCCCTGGCCGGGCTGGCCCGCTATGACCAGGCCCCCCGCCGAGAATAACTAGTTAGTCGATCAACCGGGGGTACCTCGGTGCCGATAGGAGAGCTGTGCCGGCGCGGATCGGAATGTTCGCCTTGGTCGGCCTGGTCACCAGCGGGCTCCTGAGCGGCGGGGCCGCCGCCACCCCCGCGGCCACCGTCCGTCCGGCCCCGTCGACCACGCCAGCCGACCCGTCCCGGCTGGCACAGCAGATCTCCGCCCTCGAGCGGCAGTACCACGAGGCTTCGTCCGGCGAGCTGGGCCTGCTTCGGAGCATGAAAAGCTCGCAGGCCAGCCTGGACGGGCTCAAGACCAAGGAGGCCGGGCTCGACGGCGAGGTGGCCGCCAGCCAAGCCCGGCTGGACGATACGCAAGGCCGGCTGGCGGCCCAGGACCAGCGGTTGGCCGCGGCCCAGACCGCCCTGACCGTCCTGAACGGCCAGCTCGATGTGGCCCGCGCCGGACTGCGGCACCGGGCCGTCGCCGCCTTCATGGGCCAGCCGGCCGGCGGCATGGAGGGCGATCTGTCCGACGCCGGGCGGAGTAAGGACGCCCTCATCCGCCTGTCGTACATGAGCTCGGTCAACGACGCCCAGGCCCAGGAGGTCAGCCGGTTCTACGGCCTGCGCCGCCAGGCCGGTGCCCTGGCCGGCGACCTGGTTCGCTACCGCGACAAGGCCCGGGCGGATCGGGACGCGGTGGCCGCACAGCTCGTCCTGGTCAGCGCCGCCCGCCAGAAAAAAGTCGCCCTCCGCCAGGCCGCCGAAGCCGCCGCCCAGCACCAGGCTGTGCTCCTGAGCCAATTCGAGACCCGGAAGGCGGACTTCGAGACCCAGATCACGGCCCTGGTTGCGCAGTCCGATGCCATCGCCGCCCAGCTCAAGGCCCGCCAGAAGGCACAGCCGGCGCTCACCGTCAGCGGCCACGGCCTGCTGGCCGTCCCGGTTCCCGGTGCGCCGATCACCTCGGCGTTCGGGCCGCGCGTGGACCCGGTCTTCGGGGATGTGCGCGTCCACACCGGGATCGATTTCGGCGCGCTGACCGGAACCCCGATCCACGCCGCTGCCGACGGTGTGGTCGTGGTGGCCGGCGTGGTCGGCGGGTACGGCAACTGCACGATCATCGATCACGGGAAAGCGTTGGCCACTCTGTACGGCCACCAGAGCCAACTGTTGGTCAACGCCGGCGATAACGTGGTGAAGGGTCAGATCATCGGCCTGGTCGGATCGACCGGCATGTCAACCGGACCGCACCTTCACTTCGAGGTGCGGGTCAGCGGTACCCCCTACGATCCGACCGCCTTTCTCTAGCTCAGCGAGCCGACGCGATTACGCCTCGGCGGCGAGGACATTGTCGAGCACGGTGGCGGCGACCAGTTCAGGCCGTTCATGGGGCAGGAGATGGCCAGCGCCGTAGACGCGGACCGCCCGGGCACCCGGTATGGCGTTGGCCAGCGACCAGCCGTCTTCGGGGGAGACGACCCGGTCGTGGCTGCCGAACAGCACGGTGGTGGGAACCTGCACGGCGCCGAGGACCTCGGCCAGATCGGGCAGTTCGTCGAACAGGGCCCGTTGTTCGAGGAAGAAACTGAGCCAGGCGCGGCTGCCGGTGAACGCCTGGCCCACCGCCGTCAGACCTTCCGCGGTGAGGCGGCGGTAGCGACGGTCCACCACCCGCCGAATCCGGGGGCTCAGCAGCATGCGGCCGGCCAGCCCGATGGTCCCGGCCGCGAGCGTCGGCCCGAACACGGCCAGCCCGAGGGCCCGGTCGATCATCCCGAGCGGCGCGCCGGGACGCATGGAGGCCACCAGCGTCATGCTGGCCAGTCGCTCCGGAGCGTCGCGGGCCAAGGCGAGGACGATCCCTCCGGCCCAGCTGTAGCCGACCAGATGGGCCCGGTCGACTCCGAGGCGGCTGAGCATGCCCACGACGGCATCAGCGTTCTCGGCGAAGCCGACCGCCCGCCCGCCGGTCCCGCCGTAGCC
>CAXMLU010000344.1:0-9091 GCA_964194255.1 uncultured bacterium | reverse complement strand
CCCGCCGATGAACTCGGCCGCCGCAAACTGCCAACCGAGCAGGATCAACAGAACGATGCCCAGCTCGACGACCAGGTTCGTCGACGCGAACATGAAGATCATCGAGGTGACGAAGTCGGCGCCCTTTTGGAACAACGACTTCGCCATAGCCGTCGCCGCGTACGAACACGAAGACGACACCATCCCCAGACCGCTCGCCTTGACCACCGATGCGGGGCGGTGATCGCCCATCACCCGCTCCATCTGATCCCGCGACACGAACGCCTGCACCGCCCCGGACAGCCCGAAGCCCAACACCAGCGGCCACAGGGTCTCCCAGAACATGAAGAACCCCTCGCGCAAGCCGCGACCAACCTCGACAACCACACTCGCCTGAACCATCACGGCTTCTCCTTCGCTACCTCAGCTGCAGCCGAGCGCCGATGTCGAACAGCGTCGAGCAGCTCTCGGAAAACGAAACCAAGCCGCCCAGCGGGTCCCGTAGAACATGTCGGCACGCCCTCGTCGACCGGGCACTGAGCGCGCTTCATGACCGCACCAGGCGGGCGATGGCGGCCGACGCTTCGGCCACCTTGGCGTCAGCGTCGGGCCCGCCGGTGGCCACTGCTTCGCGTACGCAATGACCAAGTTGATCGTCGATCAGCTCGAGAGCGACCGACTGCAACGCCTTGGTCGCAGCCGAGATCTGGGTCAGGACGTCGATGCAATAGGCGTCCTCGCCAACCATCCGCTGCAACCCGCGAACCTGGCCCTCGATCCGACGTAACCGCTTCTCGATGTCGTCCTTGCGTCCGCTGTAGCCGACCATCACGCCTCCTCTTCACCGTCTCGAGAACCACTACCCCCCTAGGGTATTATTCCGCAAGACCGAGAGTTGCGCCGGTCGTGATACCCCCCTAGGGTGACCGTCCAAGCCGCCGACAACTGCGGTGCGCGCAACGCAACCACCGGAAAGCAGTGAGGCCCGCAATGACCCCACGGCACGTACGGCGGCTCGGCGTCCTCGTCGTGATCGCTTCTCTCTTCGTGCAGCTCGGCGCCATTGGCGTCAGCGCAGCAGGACCCTTGGACGACAAGCAGGCCGAAGCGGCCCGCGTCCAACGACAGCTCGACGCCCAAGCCCAAAAGGCTCAGGCGTTAGACGAGCGATTCAACCAGGCCCAGCTCAAGCTCGACCGAGCCGACGCGGCCGCAGGCAGCGCCGCGAAGGCGGCGCAGGCCTCGGAAGGTCGGCTGGCCGACACCAAACGCAGGGTTCGCGACTTCGCCGTCAACGCCTACGTGCGCGGCGGCACGACGCCTCTGATCTCCCAGTTCTCCGGCTCTAACGGGCGCGACCTTCCGGTCCGCACCGCCTACATCAACGCCACTACCGCCAACAGCCGAGACGCAATCGCTGCGCTCACCGCCGCCCGCGCCGACTACGCCGACCAGCGCACCCAGCTCGACAAGGCCCGCCAAGACGCTCGGGCCACCGCCGCCGCGCTCAGCGCCGATCGCTCCTCCGCCCAGCGAGCCGCTGACCAGATGCAAGCGACGCTGGCCGGGCTCAACAGCGACGTCGCCCAGCTCGTCTCCCAACGCCAAGCCGAACAACAAGCAGCCGCCGCCCGCAACGCCGCCGCTGAGCTGGCCGCCCGCCAAGCCGCCGACGCCCGCCAACAAGCCGCCATCGCCCACCAGCCGACCGCGTCGGCGTCTCGGGGTGTATCTCGTCCCGCGCCGGCCCCGAGCCCAACGCCGAGCCCGGCCCCGGCCCCGGCCACAGCTCCCGCCCCGCCGCCCGGCAAAGGAGCAAGCGCGGCGATCGCCGAAGCGCGGCGCCAGCTCGGCAAGCCGTACAGGTACGGCGCCGCCGGTCCTGACAGCTTCGACTGCTCTGGGCTCACCATGTGGGCGTGGCGGGCCGGCGGCGTGTCCCTGTCGCACTCCACCTACGCACAATGGGACGAGACGACACACATCCCCATCTCGCAGATGCAGCCGGGCGACCTGATCTTCTATGGCAGCGACCTGCACCACATGTCGATGTACACCGGCGGCGGCATGATGATCGAAGCGGCCCACACCGGAACCAACATCCGCGAGGTCGCCGTCCGCTACGACGACATCCGCGGCATCGGGCGGGTCGGCTCCTAGCCGGCATGCCCGGATAGATCAGAGGGACCGAACGGTGACGGGCGCCCACCGGGCTCTACGCACGATGCTGGCCGCAGGGCTGAGCGCCGGCTTGGTGCTGTCCGCGTCGGTGCCGGTCGGCGCACAAGGGGCCGACGCCTAGGCGCGTCGGCGAGAAGTTCAACGGCAACGGGCCGCCAAGGCCGCCCAGATCGACGCGCTCAAGGCTTCCGACACTGACCTCCTCAAAGCGCTTGACGCGCTGGACGCGAACGTCCGGCAGGCCCAGTCCCAGGCGGCCCAGGCCAGAAGTCGAGCCGACGCAGCCGAGGTGGCGGCCGCAGCGGCGGCGGCGGTTGAGCGGGCGACAGCCGACCGCATCATGCAGCTCGAGCGTCGCCTGAAACAGGCCGCCGTGCGGGAGTACATCCGCGGCGGGTTCGCGTCGGCCCTCGACGCCCTCGATGCCAAGAACGCTTCCGAGATAACGCTTCGCCAAAGCTTGATCCAGCAGACGGTCGGGTCGGCCGCCGACGCCGCCGACCGGCTGCGAGTGGAACGCGACGACCTGGCAGTCGCGAGCGCTGACACCCGCCGGAAAGCCCGCGAAGCGGTGGACCGGCGCCGACAGACCGCCCAGCTCTTGGCCCAGGCCACCGGCGCCCAGACCGCCAAGCAGCGCCTGGTTGACTCGGTCGAGACACGGTTGGACGCAGCCCTGTCCGAAGCCGACTCGCTGGCTTCGCTCGACAAGTCACTCGCCGCCCAGATCGCCCAGCAACAAGCCGAGTTGGCCCGGCGGGTCGGCGTCGACGGGCCGGGCGCGACACGAACGCGCCCCTCGGGGCCTATCAGCCTGACAACCGTGCGGGGCATCGAGGTTGCCAGTCAGATCGCTGACCGGCTCGAAGCGATGCTCGCCGCCGCCCAACGCGACGGCTTCACCTACGGCGGCGGCGGCTACCGAAGCTCAGATCAACAAGTCGCGGCACGGCGGGCCAACTGCGGCAGCAACGACTACGACATCTACGACAAGCCACCGTCGCAGTGCAGCCCCCCGACCGCCAGGCCCGGATCGTCCATGCACGAACAAGGGCTCGCCATCGACTTCACCTGGAACGGAGGCGTCATCAACAGTCGCACCAGCCCCGCCTACCAATGGCTGAACAGCAACGCCAGCACCTACGGCTTCTACAACCTGCCCAGCGAAGCCTGGCACTGGTCGATCAACGGCAACTAATTTGAGACGCTCCCGAAGTACTGGTCGATGGCTTTGTCCAAGTCGGCGTTGCTCATCTGTCCAGTGTGACGCCCGAGCAGCTTGCCGCTGGGCGGAGACGAACAGCGTCGTTGGCATGCCGAACAGGCCGTAGGTGAGCTTGGTTTTGCCGGCCGGGTCGAAGCCGACCGGGTATCGGACGCCGGTCTGTTGCAGGAGTTGGATGGCCTCCGTGCGGCACTCTGCGCCGTCCGTCGCGATCGAATATGCGGGCCGAGGTGGCGCGGCTGAGATCGCTCGTCGACGCCGACCGCCAAGAGGCGCCGATCAACTGAGCGTTCGTCTGCTCGGCCCGACCGGCTGAGCTGCCGCGGAGATCCTGCCTTCGCACCACGCTGGGTGGGTGAGGGGCAGGTCGTGGCTTCCCGGCTGTTTGGTCAGCTCGATGTTGTCGTGGGCTGCGCTCAACTGTCTGAGGAAGGCGTGATCGACGACGGGATCGTTGTCGCCGGCGATCAGATGCAGCGGACATTCGACGTGGTCGAGCCAGGTGGCTGCTTCGGCGGCCAGAATGACCCGTTCGAGGGTTTTGGAGTACGACGTCCAGGTGTGTTGGACGGCGTCGGCGGCGATCTCGCCCGGAAGACTCGGGCTCACAAGCACGGCGAGACGGGCCGCTACCGCCCGGTGGTCGCACACCCATCGACACGCTACTTCCGCGGTCCTGCCGGGTAGGACGAACAAGCGGCCCATCGGGCTGGTGCCAGCCACATGAGCTCGCGCAGCCGGCGGGTCTGGGTACAGCGGCGGGCCAAACGCGAGGATGGCCGTCACCCGCGCTGGGTGTACGGCGGCGAGACGAATGGCGATGAGGCTGCCGAGAGAGTGGGCACCAACAACGACAGGGCCATCGATCCCGAGATCGTCGAGGCACGCGCACAACGCTCCGACCTGATCGTCCGGTCGATACCCGGACGCGGGCCGCGGCGACCGGCCGAACCCGACAAGATCAGGCACGACGAGCCGATGTCCGTCAGCGAGCCGGTCGTACGCCTTCCCCCAGTAGATGCCCGACCCGACGAGACCGTGCAGGAGCACAACCGGCGGCCCGGTCTCGCCGAGCACTCGGGCACTGAGCGTCGAGGTCTGCACGATCCGGCCGCCCGGCGGCGCCCAAGGACCCCGGTGCGCCCGGCGATACGCGTAGTTCGCCGCTGACGCCACAGCACCCATCAACCCGATCCCGACAGCCGATCTCGCGGCCACTGTCGCGCCCGGTCGGCACCTGTCGATCACACCTCGACTGGCGCGGCGACGCCTTGATACGTCCAGCCTTGTGACTTCGGCTCGCCCTTGGCGTAGTGGTTGTCGAGTTGTTCGATGTCCATGCCTCCTGCGCGGATAATGGCAGCGATATCGGCGGTGAGAGAGCAGCCACAGGCCAGGCGATGCTGCAGGCCGTCCATCCGAACCTGCCACCGGTAGACCTTCGGATGGGGTGATCGGCCGTGCTCGACGAAGTGGAACTTGCCGCCCGGGCGAAGGACTCGGGCGATCTCGCGGACGGCGGCGATCGGATCGGGAATGCTGCAAAGCGTCCAGGTCGAGAGCGCTGCGTCGACAGATTGGTCCCCGAGCGGCAGGCGTTGACCGTCTAGCCCGACGAACTCGACCGCCACAGACGACTCGCCAAGTCTCCCCGCGACGAGATCGCGCCCCTTCGAGAGCGGATCGACGGCCTTGAGCTTGGTGACCGACGCCGGCAGGTGGGGCAGGTTGAGTCCCGTCCCGAACCCGATCTCGACGACCTCTCCGCTCAGTGCCGAGCAGACCTCGGCTCGAACCCGACGCGTCTGTTTGGTGTTCATCATCACGTTCATCACGCGAGGGAAGATCCGGTCTCCGTATAGACCCACGACGACATCATCGCGCTGAGGTAAGCGTCAACGCGTTGCCCGCTCGACGGTTGCCCGCGCGTCCCGGGCGATTCCGTTGACGAGCCACGAGTTGACCCGGGTCTGCCAGGGAAGTCCCATCCAATGCAATCCCGGCACGGGTGACGCGCCGCCGGTGTGAATGGGCGCACCATCCACGTCGAGCGCTCCGGGGACGCGCAGCCAGCGGTAGTGCGGCCGGAAGCCGGTGCACCATACGACTGCGGAGACGGCGACTCGGGTGCCGTCTTCGAGGGTTACCCCGTTGCCGTGGGCGTCCATGACTCGATGCGGGAGGTGCCGGATGTGGCCGGAGCCGACCCGGTGGACGCGGTCTCGTCCGATGATTGCGTCACCGCTGGCCCTCATCCATCGGGAGACGCGGGCCTGGGTAGGTGCGTTCAGCACGCCGGTGAGATGGAGCCACCAGTAGAGGCTGACGCCCAGGATGTTCTGGGGCAGGAACCAGAACGGCCCAGGGCTGGCCACCGTGACCTGACGTGTGTCCGCGAGCTCACAGGCGAGCTGCGCGGCGCTATTCGGCCGCCGACGACAAGAACGTCGGGAGCGTCTATGGCGGTTGGGATCTTGTAGCTCGATGAGTGAAGTTGTCGGACGCTCGGTCGAGGCGGCCGGCGATGGCCGGCACGAACGGACGGTGGAACGGGCCGGTCGCCACGAGAAGATGCCTGGACCGTATGAGCCCGTCCGCAGTGCGGGTCTCGAACCCGCCGTTGCCGCAGTCGACCGTTTCGACGCGCTGGCCGAGGCGGACAGGCAAATCGAAGCGGGCCTCGTAATCCTGCAGGTAGTCGGCCATCTCCGCTTTCGTCGGGTACCGGCTTTCGCCTGCCGGGAACCGAAGTCCGGGGAGGGCGCTGAACCGGCGGGGGGTGAACAGGGTCAGGCTGTCCCACCGTTCCGTCCAGCTCTGCCCGACGAGGGGCGCCGCGTCCAATATGACAAACGACGCCGACGCGTTGCGGGCGAGCCAATGCTGGTCCCCAGCCTGGCCTGACCGGCACCCACGACGACAACATCCACGTCGTGACCTGCTGTGGTCATCGGCGGTCAGGCCCGCTGCGCCAAGGGTGGCGTTACTCAACCGGCTCGCCGAGCAGCTCGGCAAAGTAGGGCGCTGACCCGCCTGTCGATGTCGTCGATGATGGCCGCACCTGGTCCGCGGTTTGCCGTTGGGGTCGCCGACGATCGAGATCATCCGGTCCTCACCCTTGGCCGACGAGGTCGAGCAGGAGTGGTCGAGGATGCTCGGCCACCAGCTGGCCCAACGTCTGCTATTTCATCCCCGGCCGCAACGTGACCTGGTACCTCGTGTTCCTCACCTGCCGGGCCGCCTACCTGTGGGCTCTCGAGGCCCTGCCGTCGTCGGGTACGGCGGCACAGCGTCCTGGGGCGGCGGCGGCGCCGTGACGACCTCGGGTCGAACACCTGGCGCGTTGCCCTCGTGGCCAACCCCACGGCGCGCCGCAGGTCGTCGGTCGCCCACAGAGAGGACCGGACGGTCAGCACCCGGCGGCGACGTGGCCCGGTCGTCACATCGGCCGTCGGGACATCATCTCGTGACGCCGAGGGACGAGCCCCCCTCGCACCGGGATGTCCGGGAAGGGTTCAGTCCCGTCTCGTAGGCGAAGATGACGGCCTGGATCCGGTCGCGCAGGCCGAGCTTCATCAGGATCCGCCTGACGTGGGTGCGCACCGTGGAGTCCTCGACGACCAAGGCGGCAGCGATTTCGCGATTCGACAGGCCTCGGGCCACGAGGGTGAGCACCTCGCGCTCGCGGGGGGTCAGGGTCTGGAGCTGCCCCCGCTCTGCGAGATCAGCCAGGGGTTGCTGGACGACTCGGTCGATCACCCGCCGGGCGACCGAGGGTGAGAGCAGGGACTCCCCGGCGGCGATGGTGTGCACCGCGGAAATCAGCTCTTCCGGGCGGGTCCGTTTGAGTAGGAAGCCGGACGCTCCAGCCCGCAGGGCGTCGAAGACGTAGTCGTCCTGTTCGAAGGTGGTGAGGATCAGGACCCTCGATGCCGGTGCCTCGACTGCGAGCCGTCGAGTCGCTTCGATGCCATCCATGTCGGGCATCCGCACGTCCATGAGCACGACGTCGGGACGGAGGGAGCGACAGCGTTCGACGGCCTCGTGCCCGGTGGCGGCGTCCCCGACGACCTCGATAGTGGCGTCGGCGGTGAGAAGCTCGGCCAGGCCGGCTCGCATGAGGTGGTCGTCATCGGCGACGAGCACTGTCGTCATCACCGGCGGCCTCCGTAGGGGATGGTGGCCCGCACGCTGAAGGTCCCGTTCGAGCGTTCGACGGCCAGCGCCCCGCCGAGCAGGGCGGCCCGCTCCCGCATACCGACGATGCCGTGCCCACCCCCCGAGCGGCCCCGGCTACCTACGGTCACCGGGTTGCGGACAAGGAGATCGACGGCGGCGTCGCCATAGCGGAGCTCGACCCGGGCGGGGCCGGCGCCGTGGCGGGCGGCGTTGGTGAGGGCCTCCTGCAGGATTCGGTAGGCGGCTTGGTCGGCGGTGACGCCGAGGGGGTGGGGTGAACCGGCCGTGCCGAGGGTGATGTCGAGGCCGTAAGCAGCCCGTCGGGCCACCAGGTCCTGCAACGAGGCGAGGCCAGGGGGGCTTTCCACCTCGTCCTCCCGGGCGGGGCCGTCGCGCAGCGCGCCCACGATGTGGTCGATCTCCTCCGCCGTGTGGCGGGCCAGCTCCTCGATTGCCTCCAGCGCCTCCAGCGAGCGATGCGGCTCGCTGGCGTGGCGCAGACGGGCCGCTCCGGCGCGCACGGCGATCACGTTGACGGCGCTGCCCGCCGAGTCGTGCAGGTCGCGGGCGATGCGGGCCCGTTCCTCGGCCACGGCCAGGAGCCGCTCACGTTCGGCGTCGCGCTCGGCGTGGATCGCCCGCTCGCGCAGCTCGGCAAGCTGTTTGTGCCGCAACCGAGCGCGGTCGCCGGCGAACCATGCGGCCGCCCAGGCCAGGCTGGTGTGGGACAGCTCGAGGCCCGGGAACCTGGACAGCGCGGTGGCCCTCGCCCCGAGGTAGGCGACAAGGAGTCCGACCACGGTGGTGGTCATGGCCCGCGACCACGGTCGCGCCTCGCTGCGGCTGGCGGCCAGGAAGTAGAGGGCGACGGTGGGCCCGACCGGAAACCCGATCGGGTACCCGAGAGCGGCGGCCACGGTGGCAACGGCGGCGGTGACGGAGAACACCGCGACCGGCGCACGACGCGATGCCGCCAGGGGTGCCGTCGAGCAAATCAGGAGCAGCCCTCCGATGACGTCCACCGCGCGGGACCCGGAATGAAAAGCGCCGTTGGTCCCGTGTCGTGTCGATGCCAGTGCGAGTGCCACGGAACCCCCGAGGGCGCCCACCGCGGCGGCGACCCCGTGGATCGCTCCAGGGCCGAGGGTGGCCTCGCAGAACGAACGCGCCCGGGTCGTCGCTGTCATGGTCACTGTCGACGGTAGCTGGGAACTCAAGCGGCGGCGTCCCCCCAGCGGAGGATGCGCGTCGACAAAATGAGTACGGCAAAGATCATCGTGTCGGGCGATTCGCTCCACGCCGGAGATCTCTACGTTCACCAGTACACATGCCGCCCACACCGGAGCCCGGACCGATCTCGGCCGACCACGGCCAGCCGATGTCGACGAGCCGGGACGCCGGGGCGGCGGCCGCCGTGAGCCGCCTCACGAAGCGCTTCGGCGACGTCGTCGCCGTCGATGACGTGACCTTCTCGCTCCAGCCCGGCACCGTCACCGGGTTTCTCGGCCCCAACGGCGCCGGCAAGAC
>CAXMLU010000343.1:0-3348 GCA_964194255.1 uncultured bacterium | reverse complement strand
GGGCCCATGTCGCGTGGACGTCCATGGCTCCCCGGCCCCCGCCAGCCCACGCCTGGTTCCGATGGCCCAAGCCCCCTTGTCGCGGGGGCTCTCGCCGGTCTGATCGGATTGGTGGGCTTGGTGCACGTGGGGGCGTGGGCCGCCGCCGTGCTCTTCGGCGCCGGCCGGCTTCCGGGTGGCTTACGAGGTAGTGCCGCCGCGGCGGCCCGGCTACCGGCGCATCTCGGCAACCCGGCCGCGGCTTGGGACCCGCCGGTGCGGGCCGCGCTGCCCGGCCCGGCGGCCATGTGGCTCTGCTTCGGCGGGGAGCTGGCGCTGGGCAGCGCGGCGGTTGTCGGGGTATGGGCCGGGTGGCGAAGCCTGACATGGGGCAGTGGAGGGCGCGGCTTCGGTGGCGGGGGCCTCGGTGGTCTTGTGGTTGGGTCGGCGTCGGCGAATGCGACGGGGTTCGCCCGGGTCAGGGATCTCCGACTCTTGAGGGTGCGCCGGCCGCAGGCGGGCCGGGTCACGCTCGGCCGGCTGGGACGCAGCCTGCTGGCCGCCGAGGCGCAGGCCAGCCTGGCGGTGGTGGGCCCGACCGGATGCGGCAAGACGGCGGGCTTCGCCATCCCCGCCCTCCTTGAATGGGAAGGTCCGGTCCTGGCCATCTCGGTCAAGGCCGACCTCCTGGCCGCCACCGAAGCCCACCGCCGCCGGAGAGGGAAGGTGTGGGTCTACGACCCGACCGGTGCGGCCGTGAAGGCGATCGCCAAAACCGGCGCCGAGGCCGAGCCCGCGGACGGCGAAGGCGGCGGCGGAGTCTCGGTCGCCGTCGACACTGCGGCCGACGAATCCTCGCTGCCCCTGGCTACCTGGTCACCGCTGGCCGGGTGCGCCACCTGGTCAGGCGCCATGCGCTTGGCGGCCTGGCTGTGCGAAGCAGCTCAGCCTCGCGCCGACACCGTCACCGACGGCGACTACTGGTACACCCAGGCCCGCAAAGCTCTTGCGCCCTACCTGTACGCCGCGGCCATCGGCGGCTACGCCCTGCGAGAGGTCGTTGCGTGGTGCGACACCCAGGAACAGCGCCCGATCGACGACGTGCTCCGCGGCAACAGCAGGATCGACCACGCCACTGACGAGGCCATGAGCACGGAGCGGATCAAGGCGCTCAAGGATCGCCACCGCGACCAGGTCCGAAGCGACGTCATCGCCGCCGTGCGCCGGGTACTGGCAGACCGGACCACCGGCCGGGTCTCCTTCCTCAATCGTCCCGTGACCGGTTGGCCGCCCGAGATGCGTTCGCAGCTCGATGAGCGGGTGGAGGCCGAGCTCGACGCGCTCATCCGCTCCGAGATCGAAACCGAGCTGGCCGGCGTGATGAGGGGCAGCGACCTGCTGGCGCCGCTGCTGGCCGTCCGGTCGCTGTGGGCCAAGGACTCGCGGCTGCGGGACTCGGTGTTCGCCACCCTGCAGAACATCCTCTCCTGTTACGCCGATCCCGGTGTGGCCGCCTCGACCGACACCTCCGACATCGACCCGTCCGCCTGGTTGGAGGGCGACAACACCATCTACGTCGTCGCCACCGCTCACGAGCAGGCCCGATTGCGGCCCGTGCTCACCGTGCTGGCCCAGACGGCGATACGCGCCGCGTACGACACCGCGGCGGCGACGCCCGGCGGGCGTCTGGCCCGCCCATGTCTGGTCCTGCTCGACGAGGCCGGCAACACCGCTCCGCTGAGAGACCTGCCCGGCTACGCGTCGACGGCTCGCAGTCACGGCATCACCCTGGTGACGATCTGGCAGGACCTGGCTCAGGTGAGCGCCATCTACCGCGACCGCGCCCAGACCGTGCTCAACAACCACCGCGCCCGGCTGTTCGGCACCGGGATCGCCGACCAGGCGACGTTGGAGTACGTCAGTCGCATGATCGGCGATGAGCCACACCAGGAGCGCAACATCTCCGCCGATCTGGCCGGCTCGCGCCTTAGCATCAGTCAGCACACCACATGGCGGCGGGCTGCGCCGGTCGAGCAGCTGCGGCGGCTACGTAACGATCGCGCCGTCCTGCTCTACGGGTCGGAGCTGCCAGCGTTGGTCCGCCTGCGGCCCTGGTTCAAGGAGCGCGATCTCGTAATCCGAGCCCGCGGCAGAGAGGTCGCCGCTGGCCAACGACGCCGGCCGTGGCGCCGAAGAAGGGGGTGACGGTGCCCACCTACGCCGGTGAAGTGGTAGACGGCCAGCGACGGGTTTGGGTCGTGCACGGGACACCCCGGCCCTCGGCTGACGAGCTGGGCGAGTTTCTCCGATCGCTCCGGGAGTTCGGTGTGTCGCCGTCCGCGTCCGCGGTCGGCGGCGGTGCGCAGGACCCGCGGCGGAGTGAGCGTGAGGCGGCCTTGATGTCATGGAAGCGGGATCTCCTGGGACGGATCGAGGCGGCCGAACGTCCCGCCCTGGCACGACCGTTGCTGGATCTGGTGGGCGGGTTGGTAGGCCAGTTCGGATGGGGGCCGGGTGCGGGCGGGCGGTCCGCGACGCGCCTCGCCCGAGCGATCCTCGCCGCGGAGCTCGGTGTGGTCCCTTCGGACGCGGCGTGTGCCGTCTTCGGACGCGAGGTCATCGCCCGCTTGCCGGGTGCGCGGTTCGAGCTCAATGCGGCGGTGATCACCGACTGGCTCGCGGCCAACCGGTTCCTGGTCGAACCGCCGCCCGTGGCGCCCTCACCTGAGAGGTCACGCCGCGAACCGGTCGTGGCCGGACCGGAGTCGCGCAACGATGGAGCAGACAGCCCGGCAACCGCCAGTGCTCTCGTCGCCGCGTGCGAGGAGGCTTGGGCGGCGATCGGCGCCGCGCACCCACGCCTCCCCGATGTCGTGGTCGTGCTCGGCACCGGCGTCGAGCGGGGACGGCTCGTCAAGCTGGGCCATTGGTGGGGTGGCCGGTGGCTGGCGGACGGCAAGGTCCGCGGCGAGGTGCTGCTGGCCGGTGAGGCGCTGCATCTCGATCCCGGCACGGTGTTCGAGATCCTCCTGCACGAGGCCGCCCACGGCCTCAACGCCGCTCGTGGCATCAAGGACACGTCGCGGGGAGGCCGCTACCACAACCAGCGGTTCCGGGAGACCGCCGAGGAGGTCGGCCTGGCGGTCAGCGAGATGCCGCCGTACGGCTGGGCCAAGACCACGCTGACGCCGGCGACGACGGAGCGCTACGCCGGTGCCATCACCTCCCTGGGCGAGGCCATGCGGATCGCCCGGCAGCTCGAGCGCGGCGTCGAGATCGGCGAGGTCGACGGTGACCGGGGTGGCCGTGATGGGGCGCAGCGCGGCAACGCAGATGACGGTCGGAGCAAATCAACGGCGGGCCCGGCGG
>CAXMLU010000342.1:0-5576 GCA_964194255.1 uncultured bacterium | reverse complement strand
GCCTCTACGGCGTCGCCATCGGCGGGCTGTTCGCGGGTGAGTCCATGTTTCATCGTGAGCGGGACGCGTCGAAGGTGGCGCTCGTTGCCCTCGTGGAGATGTTGGGGAAAGGGGTGGATGGACTTCTCGACGTGCAGTGGGCCACGCCGCACCTGCGCAGCCTGGGCGCTGTTGAGGTCAGCCGGGAACGGTATCTCCAGCTGCTGGCGGTGGCGCTCCAACAGGATCTGCCGGCCGTGTTTGGTGGCGCATGAGCCGGATACCGCCGTTGATGGCCTTGGCGATCGTGTCGTCGTTCCCCTTGGAAATGGACTGATGGACGCGGCGTTCGAGCGGCCAGCGGAGCACAGGGTTGAAGGCGTGGTACGTCTCGCGGAAGTGGATGCGAGTACGACCGTCACCGAGGTCTTGGAGTCGCGTCCACCCTTCGGCCTGTGACCAGAGCGGCTTGCCGACGGCGTCGTACTTCCAGGAGTGGGGAGGCTTGACCTCGGTCAGCCACTCCCACGACACGCCGCGGCCTCCGGACAGCAGGTAACGCGGCACCGGGAACGTGCAATGCCGGATCAGTCCCTCGCCGTCGGCATCGCCGGGGTGGAGGATCTCGATGGTGACTCCGTTGTGTTCGCGCTTGCCCTTGCGGTTGCCCCAAAAGACACCCCACACCTCCTCCGGAGTGCCGTCGACGTCAATCGAGAAACGGTGATCCTGCATAGGCCCGCAGCGTAGCGGCGACCTAGCCGCGGCCCCGGGCGACCACGTAGGCCCGCGACGCGAGGCGGGGCGCCTCCAATCGGGCGGCAACATCCTCAAAGGCGGCGGTCGGTCCCGTCCAGCGCAACTCGTCGACATCGTGGAGCAGTTCCGGATCGACCCGCAGGGTGGCCAGGTCCCGGAAGAGGTAGGCCTCAGCGCGGTGTTCGGCCAGCACCGTGGCCAGCGCTGGGCCGCTTCGCACCGTGACGTCCCACTGCCCGGCCGCGTCCGGGATGTCCTCGAGGTGCCCGTACCGGGCGAGCACGGCTGCCGTCGACTTCGCTCCCCATCCGGGCAGACCGGGATAGCCGTCGGCGGAATCGCCGACCAGGGCCAGATAGTCGGGGATGGATGAGGGGGGCACGCCGAATTTGGCGACCACGCCGGCCTCGTCGATCTCCTGGCGCTTTCGCCGGTCGAGTTGCACCACGCGCTGGCCCCGGACCGCCTGCCCGAGGTCCTTGTCGGGCGTGCAGATGATCACCTGATCGACTTCGTCGCTGGCGGCGGCAACCGCGGCCGCGCTGGCGAGAGCGTCGTCGGCCTCCAGCTCCACCATCGCCCACATGAACACGCCCATGGCCCGGAGGGCTACTTCGATCAGGCCGAACTGCTCCAGGAGCTGAGGTGGCATGCCCGCGCTCGACTTGTAGCCGGGCCACATGTCGTTGCGGAACGATTCGATGACGTGATCGGTCGCCACCCCGAGGTGGCTGGCGCCGCCCTCGAGCATGTCCAGCACCGTCGAAAGCACGCCCCGGGTGGCCGCCACCTCGGCACCGGAGGCGGTGACATGGGACGGAAGCCCGAAGTGGTGGCGGAACAGCTCATAGGTGCCGTCCAAGAGATGGACTTTCACGACTGCCCATCCTTGCCGTTTGCTCAAGCTGGCGCGCCACCAGCCGCGCCAGGTCGGCATAGCTGACACCGGCCTGGCGCAGGATGCGCTCGCTGGCGTGCGGCGCCAACCGGTCGACCATCGGTACACACACCGCCGCACCGCCCGGCCGGCGCAGCTTGACGGCCGCTCCCTGCTGGCCGACAGCCTCGAAGCCGCGGTCGCGGAGGAGCCCGGCCAGATCGGAGCCCGAAAAGGCGGGGATCACCGGCCGCGCCTGCTCCGGCTCGTGGGCTCCGCGTAGCATCTTGGCGTTCACGTGTCGATGTCGAGCGTCACGATCATCGGAGTCGGCCTGATCTCCTCCGCGGGAAGATCGGCGAGATAGAGGTCCAAGGCGTCGGCCAGGTTGGCCTTGGCTTCGTCCACAGAATTGCCCTGGCTGACCACGTCTACTTCGAGGCACTCGGCCACGAACCACGGCCCCTCAGGGGTGATGGCCGCGGTGAGCTTCATATCAGCGATTCTAATGTACTTTCATGCTTTAGTCAAGCGGGGCTGCTCCTGCACCAGCTCGATGAGGGTGCCGAACGCCCCCTTGGGGTGCACGAACGCGACGGTCGTGCCCCGCGACCCCGGGCGGGGAACCTCGTCAATGACCCTCGCCCCTTGGGCTTTCATCATCTCAAGGGCGGCGGCGCAATCTTCCACGCGGTAGCCGACGTGGTGCAGTCCTTCGCCGTGTTTGTCCAGGTATGTCGCCACCGGCGACGTGTCCCGAAACGGGGTCAGAAGCTGGATGTAGGACTCGGCCACCCTGAGAAGGGCCTCTTCCACACCGTCGCTCTCGACCCGTTCGCGGTGATGGACGGTGGCGCCGAACATGGATGCATACCAGGCGATGGCCTCGTCGAGGTCCCGCACCGCAATGGCCACATGGTCGATCTCGGTGAGCATGCGGGCATCATGCCCCGCGCCGGCGGAACAGCGTGATTCGGTCCTCCCCCACCGCGGCCCGGAACTCGGGGTCGTCGATGCCGAGGCCCTCCTCGGGCGCCAGGCACAGCACGCCGATCTTGCCCTCGTGGAGATTGTGATGGACCTGGTATGCCGCGTCGCCCGTCTGATCGAGCGGATACACCATCGACAGGATGGGCTGAATCTTGCCCTTGGCGATGAGCCGGTTGGCCTCCCACGCCTCCTTGTAGTTGGCGAAGTGACTCGACTTGATGGTCTTCAGCTTCATCCACAGGTGGCGGTTGTCGTACTCGATCATGTACCCGCTGGTGGCCGCGCACGTGACGATGGTCCCGCCCCGCGCCGCCACGAAGACTGACGCGCCCATCGTCTGTCGGCCGGGGTGCTCGAAGACGATGTTGGGATCCTCGCCCACCAGGGCGCGGATGTCCTTGCCGAGTCGTCGCCATTCGGACTCATCCTGGGTGTGGTCGTCGGACCAGAAGCGGTAGCCCTTTTCCTTCCGGTCGATGACGGCCTCGCAGCCGAGCTCGCGCAGGATCTCGGCCTTGTCCGGGCCGCTGACGACGCCGACCGGGATACCCCCACCGTTGAGCACGTACTGGACCGCGTAGCCGCCCAGACCGCCGGTGGCACCCCAGATGAGGACCACGTCGCCCTGCTTCATGACCGCCCCGTGTCGACCGACCAGCATGCGGTAGGAGGTGGAGTTGCACAGCGCGTTGGCGGCCGCCTCCTCCCAGCTGAGATGGGTGGGCTTGGGCATGAGTTGGTTGGCTTTCACCAACGACAGGTCGGCCAGGCCGCCGAAGTTGGACTCGAAGCCCCAGATGCGCTGGTTGGATGCCAGCATCGAGTCGTCATGGGCGGACGGGTCCTGATCATCCACGTAGTTGCAGTGAACGACGACCCGATCGCCCGGCTTCCAGTTGCGGACGGCGCTCCCGACGCGGATCACGACACCCGCTGCGTCGGAGCCGACCACGTGGTAGGGAAGATCGTGGCGGGCTCCCCAGCGGCTCTCCTTGCCCAGCCGCTGCAGGAACCCAAAGGTGGGGAGTGGTTCGAAGATCGACGTCCACACGGTGTTGAAGTTGATGGCACTGGCCATCACCGCCACGTAGGCCTCGTCGGGGGCCAACTCCGGGATGGGAACCTCTTCGATGTGGACAGACTTGCGGGGGTCCTTCTCCTCCGACGGCATGCCCGCGAACATCTCCGTCTCGTCTTTGCGAACGAGTGCCGCTCGATAAGTCTCCGGCAGCGGCACGTTGGCCAGGTCCTCGCCGGACGCGCCCGAGCGGATGGCCTCCAGGAAGTCGCGCATGGATGCAGGCTACCGGCGGGTAATGACCCCACTCCAGCCCGAGCCCGTGAGAATCTGAGCCGGCGGAGGGGGCGTGACGCGACGGCCGAGCGCCAGGGACTCGCTGGCCGATTTTACGGGCGGATCGCACCAGCATCGGTATCCGGTTGGGATCCATCCACAGGGTCTCTTCGCCCTCAATCGGGCCCTCGCTCTATCCCGGCAGTCCCCAGAGTACGGCCGCAGAACGACCTGAGACGACCGCGCCGCTCCCTGTGTCGAGTACAGCGGCCATGCATCGCTGCTCGAAACTTCTACTACTCCCCGCGATTCGCAGTAATCGCCTCCCAACCACCTCCAGCTGGCCAGCCTCGAGCCGGCGGCGAATCCTGCGCGGGGTCAACCCACACTCAGCCGCCTCAGCGCGGGAGACGACGCCGTGCTGCGCGGCCGCCCGCGCCAGCAGTGCCGCCGGCATGCCGACACGCCCCGCCGCCTTGGTATCCGGCCCCCTATTGCCACCACCCTACGGACAGCATGTGACAGAGCCGGGCCGGCGAGACCCTTTCCCCAGCTTGTCCTCTTGCCGGGCCCGACCCGTACACTGATAACCCCACCGTTTGGCTGTTCGAGGAGGTCCGCTGCATGCCTGGTTCCGTGATCGTCGCCGGTGCCCGCACGCCGATCGGCAAGCTGGCCGGCGCCTTCGCCAGTTTCAGCGCTATGGATCTGGGTGGCTTCGCAATCAAGGCCGCACTGGAACGGTCAGGTATGGACCCCGCGGATGTCGACTACGTGTTCATGGGTCAGGTACTCGGAGCCGGCCAGGGGCAGATCACGGCCCGGCAGGCGGCCCACCGCGGCGGGATCCCCCTCACGACGCCCGCCACGACCGTCAACAAGGTGTGCCTCTCCGGCCTCAACACCATCTACCTGGCCGACCAGATGATCGCGGCCGGCGACGCCGACGTCGTCGTCGCCGGCGGCATGGAGTCGATGACCAACGCTCCGTATCTCCTCCCCGGCGCTCGGGCCGGCTACCGCATGGGCGACCAGAAGGTGGTCGACGCCTTGATGTACGACGGGCTGTTCTGCGCCTTCGACATCTGCGCGATGGGCGCGGGAACCGAGAAGTACACGAAGGCGGCGGGCACCATCTCCCGCGATCGCCAGGATGCGGTGGCCGCTGCCTCCCACGAACGGGCGTCGGCGGCCATCAAGGAGGGCCGTTTCGCCGAGGAGATCGTCGCCGTCGCGGTCCCGCAGCGCAAGGGCGAGCCGGTGATCGTCGATACCGACGAAGGCGTGCGGCCGGGGACCACACCGGAAAGCTTGGGCGGACTCAAGCCGGCCTTCGCCTCCGACGGGACCATCACGGCCGGCAACGCCAGCCAGATCTCCGACGGCGGCGCCGCGGTGATCGTGATGTCCAGAGCGGAAGCCGATCGCCGGGGCGTCACCCCGCTGGGCGAGGTTGTTTCCTACGGCCAGGTGGCCGGCCCCGATCCCTCCCTGCTGACCCAGCCGTCGCGCGCGGCGGCGCAGGCCCTGAAGAAGGCGGGGTTGTCGGTGAGTGACGTCGACCTGTTCGAGTTCAACGAGGCCTTCGCCGCTGTGGGCCTGGCCTCAATGGACGAACTCGGTATCTCCGACGACATCGTGAACGTCAACGGCGGTGCCATCGCCCTCGGGCATCCC
>CAXMLU010000341.1:0-2041 GCA_964194255.1 uncultured bacterium | reverse complement strand
GACGGTGTTGATGGCGGGCGCTTTCCAGGCCACCTGGACCGTGTTGCCGAGCGCGGTCGCAATGCTGAAGTTGGTCGAGCCGCCCTCGCCCTTGGCGCCGTGGCAGTTGGCGCAACCGAAGTGGCCGACGTTATGGGTGGGCTCCGTCGAAGCCGACGGCTGAAACAGGATGCGGCCCCGCTCGATCGACGCCTTGTTGAACATCACCACCGCGCCCGCCTGGCGGGTCGGCTCACCGACCCAGTAGAGGGGAAGGCCGATGGCAATGACGATCAGCAGGATGAGGGCCAAGCCCAGGACCCGATCCAGCTTGGGGCCCTCGAGGACGTCGTCGTCGTAGTAAGGCCGGCGGTTGGGCGCCAGTTCGATCTCCGCACCGCGCGGCGCGGTGCCGCGCCGGACATGGATCAAGATGAAGACGAACCAGCCGACGGCCAGCAGCACGGCCACGGCGATGCCCAGCTTCTGCTGGGTGTTGATGGCGACAATGGCGGTCGCTACGCGCAATGTGGTCCCTCTTGGCCTTGTCCGCTGGTGTCGGTTCCGATAGGGGGACCCTGGATGATCAGCTTGGTGTCCACCGAGATGGAATCCCCGCTGACGCTGACGACGAAGCGGTCCAGGCCACGGGGCGCGGGGCCGCCCTTCTTCTCCCCCACCCGGTTGTACTTCGACCCGTGGCACGGGCACTCGAACCATTGCGAACTCTGGCACCACGGCACTCGACAGCCGAGGTGCACGCACTTCTGGTACAGGGCGACGACACCGGCTTCCATCCCGGGAATGAGGGCGGCGTAGGCGCCCACATTTTTCGCCTTGGGGACCGCGTCCTTGGGATAGGGCTGGAGGTACATGCGGCCCTCGGGGATGTACACCGGTGCCTTGGTGGAGATGAGGGTCTGCAGGATGTCGGACAGCTTCTGGCTGACCTTGATGGTGGAACCAAAGCCTCCGGAGAGCGACGGCCACAGGAAGGCGATGCAGGCGGCGCCGAAGCCCGACAGCCCGAGGGCAAACATGTTGACGATGCCGCGATTCAGGAACTGGCGGCGGGTAACGCCATAGGCTTCCAGGTCCACCGGGCCGGCGGGCACTGGCGGCGCCGCCTCCGCCCGGGTAACCACCGACGTGTCCCGGCGCTCGAGCGCGACCGAGCGCTCGACGTCGCGCCCCGTGACCGGCGACGGCCCGGCCGGCGCCACCGGCTCGAGGGCCTTGGCGCTCTTGTCACGACGCCGCGTCTCACGGGATAGGAAACCGATGGCCGAGTCGCGATCCCGGTGGCCGAGCATGGCCAGGAGGAAGACGATGGCGAAGACGCCGATCACGGCCGCGCCGATGCCGAAGATGACGCCGCTACTCAACGCGAGGATGGTGGCTGGCACGCGAGCTCCTACAGATCGAAGATCTCATGGACGCCTTGGCGCCACGGAAGAATGAAGTTGAATCCCTCGCCCCGGAAGAACGATCCGATGATCACCAGCGTCGCCCAGAACATCATGAACAAGGTGAACAGGGCGATGGCGAACTTCCGGTCCTCTGGCTTGTTGCTCGGGTTCTTGTCGACATAGCCGGCCATGCCGAGCCCGATTAGGCCCATGCCGGGGATAGTCACGCCGGCGACCATGGGATGGAACATGGTCAACAACTCCTGCAGGCCGAGGAAGTACCACGGGGCCTTGGACGGGTTGGGCGTCAGGTTGTAGTTGGCCTGACCGAGCAGCGGGGCATTCACGAACGCGGAGAACACCAGAAGGAACGCGGTCATGGCCAGCGCCGCCGTGAACTCCACCACCAGCAGGTGCGGCCAGACATGGACCTTGTCGGTCGGGACGGTCTTGACGTCCTGGATGGAGCCGGCCTTGACGACCGTGAGCAGCCGCTGGGTGTGACCGGCCGGGCCGACCAGGCCAGGACCCGGTTGCGCCCCAGTGACCCGGGCCGCCGCCGCCACCCCTGCGCCGGCGGGTGCTGGTGCCGTGGCGGTGGCCGTGGCGGCTCCGCCCCCGCCCCCTCCGGCCCCGCCCCCGGCCGCCGTCTT